>NZ_JBHVHQ010000280.1:0-9474 GCF_042800135.1 Streptomyces sp. NPDC057654
CCGTTGCCCAGGTCAGCCCCTGGGGCGTATCTCGACGGTGTCCTGTGCGGTGGCGAAGACCGGTTCGCCCAGCTGGATGCCGACCAGGGCCCGCCCGGCCGGGGCCGTCGCCTCGACCTCCAGCGCCGGATAGACCGACGCCCAGGCGTCCTTGCCGGGCCCGCTCGGCACCAGGTTCAGCGGCACGGCCGGGCAGGTCAGGGTGCGGCGGTCGGCCGACAGCACCGCCGGGGCGACGACCTCGTGGCCCTCGTCCTCCCAGCGGGTGAACGCCAACCGTTCCTCGGTGAACCGCAGCCCTTCGGGGGCGGTGAAGACGGCCTTGACCGTGCCGATGGTGCGCTGGCCGGTGTTGCGGATGACGAAGGGCGGGTAGATCCAGCGGTCCTGGCCCGCGGTCGCGGTCAGCGTCTGTGTCTTGATGCTCGCCCGCAGCCCGGTGTCGACGTTGTGCGGCGCCGTATACCGGTAGTAGACGCTGCCGAGTTGGAAGGCGTCCTCCGGCTTCGCCTCGTCCCAGCGCAGGTTGCTGGGGGAGTTGTCCGGGTTGGCGGACTGCGGCCAGACCAGGAAGCGGTAGTAGCCCGGCTTGTCGCCCAGCTGCCGCAGGTCGAGCGCGGGGAGGGTCACCTTGCGGCCCGTGCCGCTGTCCCTGTGGCCGTCGGCCTTGTGCACCTGCGGGGTCGGGGTGTAGTGCGAGGGGGTGCCGTCCTCGTGGACGAGTTGGTAGTAGACGTGGTCGCTGCTGTTGCTCGCCACGCCCTGCTCGCCCTGGCGCAGATTGACCAGGTCGATGATGAACTTGTCACCGGCGATACGGCCGTCGTCCGCGACGAGGCCGAAGCCCGCCTGGCTGTTGGGGCTACCGCCCCAGTTGTTGTCGTAGGGCAGCCGGACGAAGGGCCGGCCGACCTTCTCCGGATCGCTCCTGTTCCAGGCGCCGGCGAGTACCTCGATCTCCGGGTTCGCCGTGCGGACATCCCCGTTGCCGAGGACGACGTCGACGCGGATCTGGTATGTGCGGCCGTACGCGGGGCGGGGGTCGGCGTCGACGTTGAGATCGCCGCGCAGGGTGAAGGTGATCAGGTCGGCGTCTTCGAGGAAGGTGAGATCGATGACCTCGTACTCCTGGCCGATGCCGCCCCGGCCCCGCTTGACCTCCGTCGCGGCGATGTCCACCTGCCTGTTGCCGGTGTACGAGTACTTGACCTCCTTGATTTTTACGCCCATCGGAACGCGGATGCGGCCGTCGTAGCGGAACTCGCTGTCCCAGACGGCGAATCGGTTGGCGTGGCCCAGGGTCCGGATGCCGGTGGTTTCGGGGTCGGGCGGCTGCGGGTTCTGAGGTGTCGCCGGAGTGCTCATGCTCGATGTCTCTGCTTCCTGCTGGGAGCGGGTTGGGAAGGGCGTGAGGCAGGGGCCGTCCTTGGAGCGGCCCCTGCGGTTCTGCTACGGCGTCTCGATGACGATCGAGGCTTGGCCCGCGGCGAAGGGCGGGGTGCCGAGCTGGAGGCTCACGCTGACCGTGCCGGGCGTCGCGAAGGAGTCGGCCTCCATCTCCGGGTAGAGCAGGACCCATGCGCCGGGGGCGATGTCCAGGCGCGCCTGGCGGCAGGTGAGCTGACGGCCGTCGGCGGACCGCTGGGCGGCGTTGACGACCTCCTGCCCGGCGTCCTCGTGCCACAGCACCAGCCGGTCCTCCGTGAACCGCAGACCCTCCGGAGCGGTCAGCACGACCTGTTCGGCGCCGATGGCGCGTCGGCTGGTGTTGGTGATCTGGAGGACCGCCGGGTACGCCCACTGGTCTCCGGGCCGTACTCGCGCCTGGTTCTGTTTCGTCTGCGTCACCCGGGCGGTGAGATCCGACTGGGCGCCGGTGACGGCGCCGGAGATCTGGACCGGGGCCAGGCGTCCGATGCTCGCGGAGCCGTTGTCGTAACGGCCGGGCAGGGCATTCGCCCGGGCCTGAGCCGGGATGGTGTAGATGAGTGTGCCGGTGTCGCTGGCGGTGGTGTTGAGGTGGGGGTTCGCCGTGATGATCAGGGTCTGCCCTGAGTCCTCGATGCTGTGGTCGAGGCTGCCGGTGATGATGCCGTGGACGGTGTCGTGGTACGCGTACGCCGGCCGGCCGCTGAAGGTGAAGCCGTCCGGCGCGGTGAAGCGCTGGACGATGATCCCCGGGTTGACCGGCTGACCGGTGCCGGAGGTGAACTTCATGGTGAAGACGGTCCGTTGCCCGGGAGCGGCGGTGGGGACCGTGTCCTGGATGACGGTCAGGGCCGTCTCGTCGCCGACCGGTGCGGGGACGACCACCGTCACGGGCAGTTGCTCGACGTTGTCCTTGAGGTCGATGTCGCCGCTGTACTGAATCTCCAGCGTGGAGTGGTAGATCCCCGGGGGCGTGGTGTCGGGGGCGCTGACCCGGAAGACACCGTCGAAGGAGCCTTGGTGGGGTGGGAGCTGCTGACCGGTGAAGGTGCGGCCCAGCCGCCGCTCGCCGGTGGCCGGCACCCCCACCAGGCCGCCGGCGAGGTTCAGTACGACGGTGACGAACCGGCCGTCCACCGGGTTGGGGCCTCGGTTCTTGATCCGGACACCGAGGTCGAACGCCTGGCCGCGCTGGACAGCGTACGGAGAGACGCTCTCGCCGTACAGGTCCGCGGCGGGCGGTAGCGGCGGGGCCATGTCCGCCACGGCCGTCACACCGCGGACCCGCTGGTTGCTGTGATCGCCGATGTACAGATTTCCCGCGGCGTCCAGCGTCACTCCGCTCGGGTTGTAGAGCCGGGTGGAGACGGCCGGGCCGCCGTCGTCGACGTAGCCGGCGACCCCGTTGCCCGCGACGGTGGTGATGATGCCGTTGGCGGACACCCTGCGCACGCGGTGGTTGCTGCCGTCGGCGATGTACAGGTTCCCCGCGGTGTCCGGCTCCACGCCGTGCGGGTAATAGAGGCCGGCGGCGACGGCGGGCCCCCCGTCCGAGACGTATCCGGCGGTGCCGTTGCCCGCGAGGGTCGTGATGATCCCGGAAGGCGTCACCTTGCGCACCCGGTGGTTCCCGCAGTCGGCTATATACAGGTTTCCCCCGGAATCCACAGCCACCCCGGACGGGTACTGAAGCCGGGTGGCGACAGCCGGTCCGCCGTCCGAGACGTAGCCCGGCTGGCCGTTGCCGGCGACGGTGGTGATGATGCCGGCAGGGGTCACCTTGCGGACCCGGTGGTTGGACCACTCGCTGAAGTACACGTTCCCCTCGCGGTCCGCGGCGATGCCGTGGGGGTGGTGGAGCCGGGTCGCCACGGCCGGACCGTCGTCCGAGACATAGCCCGCTTCGCCGTTGCCGGCGACGGTGGTGATGATCCCGGCGGAAGTCACCTTGCGGATCCGATGGTTGCCGGCGTCGGCGATGTAGACGTTGCCGGCGTCGTCGACGGCTACGTCGATGGGTTCGTTGATCCGGGTGGCGACCGCGGGCCCGCCGTCGGAGACGTACCCCGCCTGGCCGTTGCCGGCGAGGGTGGTGATGACCCCGTCGGGGGTCACCTTGCGGATCCGGTGATTGGCGCGGTCGGCGATGTAGAGGTTGCCCTGCTGGTCGACGGCGAGGCCGATGGGCAGGTTGAGTTTGGTGAGCGGCGCGGGCCCGCCGTCGGAGAGATACCCGGCGGCACCGGTGCCCGCGACCGTGGCGATCGCTCCGTCGGGCAGGCCGGCCGGCTGTGGTCCGGTACCGGTGCTCGTGATCGGTTCACCTGCCATGAGTGCTTCTCCCGTCTGCGTGCACGGCACGTCGGACGCGGGAATGCCCCGCCGATGAGGATGGGGTGGTCCAAAGGAGCTAGCCGGAGCCTAGGCGTCGGGCTTCGGTGGCTCTCCATGTCTCTTCCGGACAAGCCGTCGAGGGCGTGAACGGCGTCCTTGCGCCGTAACCCCAGAGGCCAATCGGACCTCTCAGTTCCGGCCAGACCGAAACCGGCTGCCCGCCCTGATTCGTACGCGCCACAGGCCCGGACCCACGGGGCGGCTGCCGCTCACGCCCACCAGGGGAATGCGGGGGTCCGGTGTAGCGAAACGCACCGAGGGGGGCTGAGCCATGGCGGGAAGAAGCCCGGCTCGATGGCCGGAACGTAGCGCAGACCGTCCTGAAGACGTACCTGGTCCGCCTGATCCTGTCAGTCGGCTACGTGGACCAGACGCAGGCCCTCCCACTACGGGGCCTCGCCCCAACCCGGGAGTCCCTACGCCGCTTTACCGGTGAGCAGGGAGTACCCGGGTACGACGCCGGGCTGGTGCTCGACTTCGAGTGTCACATCCGCCTCGTACGCACCGCCCTTGCCGCGTTCGAAGCTCGAAGGAAGAAAAACGGGCCCGGCCGCCGCCTGGGTCGTGGTACGGATCTTCGCCGAGCACCTCGCGGGCATCGGCCTCTTCGCCATCGCCCAACGGCTCACCGCCGACAGCGTCCCCTGCCCCTCCGCCTACGACCGGAAGCTCTCCGCCTCCGGAGCCAACAGGATTGGCCTGTCGTCCCTGGTCTGACCTGGGAAATCTCTGGGCTGTTGGTCACGTGGTTGGTCACGCCACACCCCAGAAACGCAGAAGACCCCTGATGAACAGGGGTCTCAGCTGGTGTCCGAGGGGGGACTTGAACCCCCACGCCCGATAAAGGGCACTAGCACCTCAAGCTAGCGCGTCTGCCATTCCGCCACCCGGACCAGGTGTTGTCGGTGCGGGGCGTTGCCCGCGGCGACATGGACAACAATACCAAGGTTTCGGAGTGCCTTTCACCTGGCTATTCACCTAGGGCATAACCTCTATTTATGGGTGATAGCGGTCAAACAGTACAGATCGGTGGGATGCGCAGGCCACGGCCGCTCTCGCCGTTGCGGGAGCATCTGCGGGATACGTTCTGGTTCACGCCCGCGGTGGGGCTCGTCGGGGCGATCGCGCTGGCCGCGGTGGTGCTCGCGCTGGACAACCTGGTGATCGAGGTGTTGCAGGACGGGGGTGAGTACGGGACCGTCCGCTCGTTGATCAAGATCGCCGAGGACACCAAGACGATCGTCACCGCCGTCGGGTCGGCGATGCTGACCTTCATCGGTGTGGTCTTCTCGATCAGCCTGGTCGCGCTACAGATGGCAAGCGGACAGTTCTCGCCGCGCGTGGTGCGGCTTTACGTGCGCAGCCGGATCACCAAGTGCACGTTCGCGGTGTTTCTGGCCACCTTCCTCTTCGCCCTGCTGGTGCAGGCGTCCTACGAAGGCGACACGAACCCGCGCACGGTGTCCACCGTGCCCGTCATCTCCAGTCTCACCTGTGTGGTTCTGGTGCTCGTGAGTCTGGTGTTGTTCATCGCCTATGTGAACTCGACGATCCGGCTGATGCGGGTCAGCCACGTCGTCGACCGGATCACGCGCGAGGCGTTCCGGGTGCTCGACCGGTACGAGCACGGGAGCGGGGAGACGCCCGTACTGCCGGAGGCGGTGGCCGAGGCCGCGTACCAGGGGCGGGCCGGGGTGCTGCGGGATGTGCATATCGCGCGGCTCGTACGGATCGCCCGGCGGAACGGGACGGTGCTGCGGCTCGTACCGCGGATCGGGGACTTCGTGGTGCCGGGGACGCCCGTACTCGCCGTGCACGGCGGCACCGAACCCTCGCGGCGCGCCCTGCGGCACACCATGACCGTCGGCGTCGAGCGCACGTACCACCAGGACCCGGCGTTCGGGCTGCGCCAGCTCTCCGACATCGCGCTGCGCGCCCTGTCCCCCGCCGTGAACGATCCGACGACCGCCGTGCAGTGTCTGGACCGGATCACCCAGTTCCTGGCAGCCGTCGCGGACCGGCCGCTGGGCGTGCTGCATCACCGCGACGCGAAGGGTGCGGTGCGACTGGTGCAGGAGTTGCCCGCCTGGACCGACCTTGTCGATCTCGGGTTCAGCGAGATCCGGGGGTGCGTTGAAGGAAACCCACAGGTCAGCCGGCGGATGATGGCCGCACTCGACGATCTGTGGTGGCTCGCCGACGACGAGCGACGGGTGCCGCTGGCCCGGCACCGTACGCTCCTCGTCCAGGCCGTGGAGCGTACGGTCCCGGAAGCCGCCGACCGCGCGTTCGCCCTGCTCCCCGATCGGCAAGGCATCGGCTGAGCAGCCCTTCAGTCGTCCTTCAGCCAGCCTTCGATCGTCCTTCGGTCGTCCTTCGGTCGTCCTCCAGCCGCTCTTCAGCCCTCCGGGCCCTCAGCGCTTCAACGCGGCTCCGGGAATTCAATGAGCGGTCCTAAGTCCCTTGCGTCCATGGCCCCTTCGAGCTCGGTCGCGTACGCCGGCGGGCCCAGCTGAGCCGCGCGCCCGCCCCTCCCCAGCCTTCCCGATTGTTCTTGTCTCAATTTTTCCGCAGCCTCTCCCCTGCCCTCTGGACAGCGACCGCCGAGTGGGAGTACCAAGGTTCATACAGTATTCGTCGACTGTATGCAATCTACTGCGAATGGGGCATCGCCCCCTCCCCCGCGCGGCACAGGTGCGAAAAGTAAGGAGGCCCGCTGTGGCAACACACGGCACAGCCAGGGCACTTGAAGGTGTGCGTGTGCTCGACATGACACATGTGCAGTCCGGCCCGTCCGCCACTCAACTCCTCGCCTGGATGGGCGCGGACGTGGTGAAACTTGAGGCCCCCACCGGAGACATCACCCGCAGCCAGCTCCGCGATCTCCCCGACGTGGACTCGCTCTACTTCACCATGCTCAACTGCAACAAACGCAGCATCACCCTCAACACCAAGACCGCACGCGGCAAGGAGATCCTCACCGAGCTGATCCGCCGCTCGGACGTGCTGGTGGAGAACTTCGGGCCCGGCGCGGTGGACCGGATGGGGTTCGCGTGGGAGCGGATCCAGGAGATCAACCCCCGGATCGTCTACGCCTCCATCAAGGGTTTCGGGGACGGCCCGTACACCGAGTTCAAGGCGTACGAGGTGGTCGCGCAGGCCATGGGCGGGTCGATGGCCACGACCGGCCTCGCGGACGGGCCGCCGATGGCGACCGGCGCGCAGATCGGCGATTCGGGCACCGGCGTGCACGCGGTCGCCGGCATCCTCGCCGCCCTCTACCAGCGCGAGCACACCGGGCGCGGGCAGCGCGTGAACGTCGCGATGCAGCACGCCGTGCTCAACCTCTGCCGGGTGAAGATCCGCGATCAACAGCGGCTCGCGAACGGTCCGTTGGCCGAGTATCCCTCGATCGGTGGGCAGACCGCGGGCTTCGGGGACGAGGTGCCGCGTTCCGGCAACGCGAGCGGCGGCGGCCAGCCCGGATGGGCGGTCAAGTGCGCGCCCGGCGGCCCCAACGACTACGTCTACGTCATCGTCCAGCCCGCCGGCTGGCCGCCCATCGCCGAACTGCTCGGCCGCCCGGAACTGGCGGCGGACCCGGAATGGGCGACGCCCGAGGCCCGGCTGCCCAAGCTCGGCAAGATGTTCCAGCTGATCGAGGAATGGACGAGCACGCTGCCCAAGTGGGACGTGCTGGAACGGCTCACCGCGCACCGCATTCCCTGCGGCCCGATCCTCTCCACCAAAGAGATCCTCGCGGACGCCTCGCTCGCCGCCGACGGAATGGTCGTCGAGGTCGAACATCCCGAGCGCGGAACGTTCACCACCGTCGGTTCACCCATCAAGCTCTCCGACTCCCCCACCGCCATCGACCGCTCGCCGCTGCTCGGCGAGCACAACTCGGAGATCTACGCCGAGGAGTTGGGGATCGACGAGAAGGAAATTCGGCAGCTCATATCGGAAGGGGTGATTTGATGGAAGGTCATGTCAAGGCCGCTGTACGGGCAGTACGTGCGCTACGAGCCGTACGTGCCCGAACTGTGGGCCACTTGGTGCTGTAGCGCGTCCCCGAGCTCGCGAAGAGACCGGAACAGGGGGAACTGATCGGGTTCTTTCGAAGCCAAGGGGACAACAGCATGAGCACAGCGGAACGACGGAACGACGGGCAGCAGGACATCGGCCGGCAGGAGGTCGGCCAGCAGGAGGTCGGCCGGCAGGAAACCAGTCGGCACGACGCCGCGACTCCTGCCTACCGGGAGATCACGGACAGCAAAGGGCGCGTCTACCGCGTCGGCGAGACCGACCTCGACATCCTCGGGCACAAGCGCCGCCTGATGGTGATCCTGCCGTGGGTCGCGATGATGGGCATCAGCGTCTTCGAGTACGCCTACGGCTCCGCCGAGAGCACCCTCCACAAGGCGCACGGCTGGACGAACACCAACACCTTCTGGATTCTCAGCGTCTGGGTCTTCTTCCAGGCCGGCATCGCCTTCCCCGCCGGCCGGCTGCGGGAGAAAGGGCTGCTCTCGGCGCGTGCGGCGATGTTCCTGGGAGCCGCGCTGGCCTGCGTAGGCTTCCTGTCGATCTCGCATCTGCACAACGTCGTCGAGGCGATCATCGGCTTCGGGGTCATCGGCGGTACCGGTGCCGGAATGGTCTACGCGACCTGCATCAACATGGTCGGCAAGTGGTACCCCGAGCGGCGCGGCGGCAAGACCGGATTCGTCAACGGCGGGTTCGCGTACGGCGCGCTGCCGTTCATCTTCATCTTCAACTACACCTTCGACGCCGGTGATTACCGGGAGGTGCTGGACCTCGTCGGGCTGTACGTGCTGATCGTGGTGGGCTGCTGCGCCTTCTTCTTCAAGGACCCGCCCAAGAACTGGTGGCCCGCGCATATCGACCCGCTGAGCCCGCGCACGACCGGCAAGACCGCGAACAGCCTCTCCAAGAATCCCCCGGCGGCCCGGCAGTACGGTCCGATGGAAGCCATCCGAACCGGAATGCTGCCGCTGATGTGGTTCTGCCTCGTCATCATCGCCGGGGTGTCGATCTTCGGCATCTCCTTCCAGGTTCCCTTCGCCAAGGAGGTCGGATTCGGCCCGCTGGTGGCCGCCATGTCCATGGGCGTCATGTCGGTGATCAACGGAACGGGACGGGGCGCCGTCGGCTGGATATCGGACCGGTGGGGGCGAAAGCCGACGCTGGTGGTCGTGCTCGTGATCGAGGGATTGGCACAGTTCGGAGTGTTGTGGGCCGGCGATGCCCGCAACCAATTCATGTTCCTGGTCTTCGCCGTCATCTCCGGATTCGGCGGCGGCGCCTTCTTCCCGCTGTTCGCCGCGCTGGTCCCCGACTATTTCGGCGAAAACCACAACGCGTCCAATTACGGGCTGGTCTACAGCGCAAAACTGGTCAGCGGCCTGTTCGGCGGCGGGCTGGGCGCGATGGTGGTCTCGGCCTGGGGCTTCTCCGGCGCGTACGTCCTGGCCGGCGGCATCTCGCTGGTCGCGGCGGCGTGCTCGATGCTGCTGCGGCCGCCGGGGCAGCCACGGGCGCCCCGGCGGGTCAAGGTCAAGACGAGCCCGCTGCCGGTTCACCGCGAGGCGATCTAGGCAGTCCAGGTGAGCCGGCTGATCTCCATTGGCC
>NZ_JBHVHQ010000281.1:0-9409 GCF_042800135.1 Streptomyces sp. NPDC057654
GGTAGACGACGCTGGGCTGCTTGGTGTCGGAGTCGACGAAGAGGTAGAAGTCGTGCCCGACCAACTCCATCTCGTAGAGCGCCTGGTTGAGCGTCATCGGGGCCGCCGCGTGGGTCTTCTCGCGGACCACGAGGGGCCCTTCGCCCTGAATCTCGATCGAGCCCATCCGCGTGACGGGCACCTCGCCGCCGGACGGCTCCCGGTCGGCGGCGAGCTCGCCGTTGTCATCGAGCTGCGCGACATCGGGGACGGACACCGCGACGTCGCTCGCGGGGGTGCGTCCGCTGCCGCGGCGCTCGTGACGCTTCTCGTTCTGCTTGCGCAGCCGCGCCTCCAGCTTGCTGGTGGCCAGGTCGAGCGCGGCGTACGGATCCGGAGCAGCAGCCTCCGCCCGGATCACCGGTCCGCGCGAGCGCACCGTGATCTCGACTCGGTCGGAGCGGTCGGCCTGCCTGGGGTTGGGCTCTTTGGACACCTCGACGTCGAGGCTGATCACCTTGCCGTCGAACTTCTGGATCTTGTCCAGCTTCAGCTTCTCGGCCACGTGCTTGCGGAACCGCTCGGGCACCTCGGTCTTGCGGCCCTTGACGACGATGTCCACGCAGAACTCCGTTCCCGGATCGCTCCGCCGAAGGTGCGGAGCGCATCCCTCTTGCATTAGACCCCAGAGGAAACTGGAGCCCCCGACTCGGCGGCTTTCACCTCCTCCTCCCCCGTCGGCAAGATCTCCACCCCGCCGAATTCAAGCTTCTTCGAAAGCGCGCGAAGCGCGCCAATCGGAGATACGAGTCATAGCGCCTGCCATTCCTCACAACCGAACATATCTCGCCCGGACGGATGTCGGCACCCCCTACTTCCTCATACCTCCGTTCAGGTGATTTCTCACCGTTATCACCAGCAACGATGTAACTTCTCTGTCAGTTCCGGTTTATGTCGAACTTACGCCGAACGCCCGTGCGGGAGCGGCCACCACCGCGGCGCCCGCGACCCGGCCGCCTGCCGCCGCCACCGCCCGTACCGCCTCCACCAGCGACGCCCCCGTGGTCATCAGGTCGTCCACCAGCAGCACTGGCCCGGCCGTCAGCAGCCGTTCACCACCCGCCGCGACCTCCAGGGCACCGGCCAGGTTATCCAGCCGCTGACGGGCGCCCAGGCCCGTCTGGTCCGCCACCGGACGCCGCTGCCGGAGCACCGCGCAAACCGCCGCGGACCGCCCCGCGCGCCGGAGCTCGCCGGCCGCCGCCTGTGCGATGCGCCGACTGGGATCGTGCCCGCGCGCGGCGACCGCACACCGGGCGGACGGCACCGGAACGAGCACCAGCCGAGGATTTTCACGAGTCCCCCCAGCCACGCCCACACCCACTCCACCGACTTCACGCACATCCCTCCCCCGACTGCTCCGTACGCCCTGCGCGCCCCGCAGAGCCCTCATATCCCGCGTGCCCCGCATGTCCCGCTCGCAGACATCCGCCGCCGCCCGCACCCCCGACGCCAGCGCCGCGCCCAGCGGCCCCGCCAGTCCCAGCACCCCCCGTTCCTTGTGCGCGAGCAGCACCGACCGCGCCTCGTCCGCGTACGCCACCGCCGCGTACACAGCGGGCAGCCCCGGCGGCACCGGCTCCGGCCACACCCGCCGGGCCGCGCGCCCGCACAGCGCCTCCCAGCAGGCGTCGCACAGCACGGCCCGCGGAGCGCCGCACCCCGCGCAGTCCACCGGCAGCACCAGGCCGACCAGCTCCTGCCACCACCCCCGCATGGATCAACTGTCCCGCTGTCCGCCCGCCTCTGCCACCCCTGTGGATAACTTCCGCGGCGACCGCTCCGCACCCCCGGAACCAGCCTCAGGCGCAGCTCCCCCGCACCCGCCGCCCCTGCCCCATCCAGCCCCCCTACCGGCCGGAACGAAGCCGAACGGAACACCCCCTACCCCGGGCGGCCCGAAGCCACCGCCCCGGATAGACCGGATAAAAGAAGCCATCACCCCGGATAGACCGGAGCCGTCCCGCTCTTCGGCGTCACCGTCTTCCAGTTGGTGTCCGGCAGCAGCCGCACGATGCTGTCCTGCTGCTCCGCCACCAGCGCCTTGCTGGGAGCCTCCGAGGCCGCGACCGCCTTGACCCCGGTGATCCCCGGCAGCGCCGCGCCGTTCGAGACGGACCCGTCCGTCTCGACGTACTGCAACTGCTGCAACCCGCCCGGCTCGTTCCCGGCCGCCAGCAGCCGGCTGCCGCCCGCCCAGGAGACCGCGTCCACCTGCTCCAACTGCGGCGCGACGGACCGCAGTCCCTGCACCGACAGGCTCGGATGCGGCACGCTCCCCGCCCGCTCGACGCGCCCCAGCATCAGCTTCGTATGGCCGCCCTTGGCCACCAGCAGCGCGATCCGCACCCCGTCCGCGGCGACCCGCAGCCCGGTGATCCGCCCGCCGTCGAGCCCGTCCACCTGGACCTCCTCCGGCGTGCCCGTACCGCCCGGCAGCCGCAGCAGCCGCGGCTTCTGCGGGCTCCGGTCGACCACCCAGAGGTCGCCGAGCCCGTCCCAACTGGGCGGCGCCAGGCCGCCGTTCGCACCCGAAATCGCCTTCAGCCGGACATCGCCCAGCGCGGAACCGTGCTCCAGCGCCGCCACGTACAGGCTGCGGCCGCCCTCGGTGACGCCCGCCGCCCGCCGCTCCGAGCGGTCCACGGCCACGGACCCCAACTGCGCCTGCCCGTCACCGAAGGCGCCCGGCACCCGCCGCGCCTCGTCCTCGCTGTCGGCCAGGCTCACCATCTTGTGCTTCGCGTCGATGTAGTACTGCCGGTCGGCCCGCCCCTCGGTCCGCCCCGGCGAGTACTCCTGCGCCTGCTCCCGCGTGAGCCCGCACAGCTTGGAGCCGTCCTGGCGCTCCAGCCGCACGTCCCCCACCGTGGCCGACGCCTGGTCCTGGACCGTGAACAGCAGCTGCGCCGCCATCCGGTGGCACTGCACCAGATTCGCGCTGTCCGCCTTGCTGTTGAGGCGCACCTTCAGGTTGTTCGAGTCGTCCAGGGACAGCCGGTCGTCCTCCACCCGCGTGCCGGACCGGAAGGCCGTCGTGGTCACCGGAGCGAGCCAGTTCGTCGGGCCGTCCAGCAGCGCCCGCGCGGTCGAGGTGACCGGGTCTATCCGCTTGCGCAGGTAGACGGGGTCCGGCACAAGCACCTCGGACCGCCCCGACCTGCGCTGGTCCGGCCCCAGCTTCGCGAAGTAGTACTTGTTGACGGAACGGTAGATGCGCTGGAAGTCCGGCATCCCGAGCACCAGCCCGGCCGGAAGCGCGTCGATCCGCCACTCCCCGCCCTGCCGCACGACATGGATCTTGCTGTCGTACGGGCGCTCGTCCGGCTTGTACGCGTGCTTGGCGTCCAGCCTCGCGACCTGCTTGCCGATCAGCGAGACGGTGAAGCCGTCCTCCTCCCGGTCGCCGCTGCGGTCCACCCGCACCTGCGGCGGCTCGGCCAGGATCGTGGTGCCCTCCGAGGGATTCCAGCTCCCCCGCCTAT
Organism: Streptomyces sp. NPDC057654; assembly: GCF_042800135.1. Classification (NCBI taxonomy): domain Bacteria; kingdom Bacillati; phylum Actinomycetota; class Actinomycetes; order Kitasatosporales; family Streptomycetaceae; genus Streptomyces; species Streptomyces sp. NPDC057654. The sequence continues at coordinate 3,525 of NZ_JBHVHQ010000281.1, forward strand.
TCGCCGCCAAGTACTTGCGGGCCGTGTCGTACACCGGGTCATCACTCGTCGTCGCCTCCAGGAAACCCAGCACGATCTCCTTGGGCTGCTCACCGGCGCGCGGCGCCACGCCGTACACCCGCACCTGCGAGTCGGCGTCGGCCCGCGGCGAACCGCCCACGGCGTCCACATCGCCGCTCTCCGGCATCGACGCGCAGCCGGCCAGCAGCAGCCCGCTGACGACCATCGCCGCCGCACCCAGCCGACGCCGCCCGCGCGGGCGGAGATAGCGATCAGCGCTCACCGGTCCCGTCCTCCCGCTCGCTCTCCCGTACGTCCCGGCCCGCACCGGCCCCCTCGGCAGCCCCGTCCGCCTCGCCGGCCGCGACAGCACCACCCCCGGCGTCACTTCCGGCACCGCTCCCGCAGGCGTCCTTACGCGCCACGACCCGCGCCCCACTGCTCCCCGGCAGCGCCGTGGGATCCGCGGCGCCGACCCGTACGGCCTGGGCGCCGGCCCTCGTATCGGTCGGCTGTACGGGCACGGACCCGGCCGACGGCAGCGCCCCGTTCACCGTGGCAACGGCACCACCGCGCACACCCCCCTGGGCACCAGCGCCCAGCGCACCGGCCACAGCCCGCACGCCCCCGCTCTCGCCCGCCCCCCGATTGCGCCGCGAGTCCGCGGGCTCCAGCGGTATGGGCGAGCCGCGCAGCGCGTCCCCCGCCGTGCGCGGCAGCGTCAGCCGGAACTGCGAGCCGCCCCCGGGCTCGCCCCACGCCTGGAGCCAGCCGCCGTGCAGCCGCGCGTCCTCCACCGCGATCGACAGCCCCAGCCCGGTCCCCCCGGTCGTACGGGCACGTGCCGGATCGGCCCGCCAGAAGCGGTTGAAGACCCGCGTCGCCTCGCCGGGCTTGAGGCCGACCCCGTAGTCGCGCACGGCGACCCCGACCGCGCCGCCCGCGACCGCGAACCGCACGACCACGTCCCGGCCCTCGCCGTGCTCCACCGCGTTGACCACCAGATTGCGCAGCACCCGCTCCACCCGGCGGGCGTCCGCCTCCGCGATCACCGGCTGCTCCGCGCCCCGTACGAGAATCCGGCTGCCCTTCCGCTCCGCGAGCGGCTCGGCCCCGCCGATCACCCGGTGCACGACGTCCCGCAGATCGATCGGCTCGGCCTCCAACGCCGCCGCCCCCGCGTCGAACCTGCTGATCTCCAGCAGATCCGCCAGCAGCGACTCGAACCGGTCGAGCTGCTCGTGCAGCAGCTCCGCCGACCGGGCCGTCACCGGGTCGAACTCGTCGCGCGCGTCATGGATGACCTCGGCGGCCATCCGTACGGTCGTCAGCGGCGTACGCAGCTCGTGCGACACGTCGGAGACGAACCGCCGCTGCATCCGCGACAGCTCCTCCAGCTGCTGGATCTTGCCCTGGAGGTTCTGCGCCATCTTGTTGAAGGACTCACCCAGACGAGCGATGTCGTCCTCGCCGGTGACCTTCATACGCTCCTGGAGGATGCCCGCGGCCAGCCGCTCGGAGATCCCGGCCGCCATCCGTACGGGCGTCACGACCTGCCGCACGACGAGCCACGCGATGGCCCCGAGCAGCACCACCACGAACACCCCGGCCGTGGCCAGCGTGGTCGTGACCAGGTTCAGCGACTTCGCCTCCTGGGAGAAGGGGAAGAGGTAATAGAGCTGGTAGGGCTTGCCGTTGACGTCGTAGAGCCGCTTGCCGACGACCAGTCCGGGCACTCCCTCGTCGGAGGGGCCGCGCTTGATGCTGGCGGGCTTCTCGTACGCCCCGGTGCCGCGCTCCACCTTCTCCCGCAGGTCCTGCGGCACACTGCGCTCGGGATCGACGTCCCCGGAGGAGCGCGCGCCGCGGTTGCTGGCGGAGGACGTGTCGTCCGTATTGGAGCTGAGCGCCACCACGGAGTAGACGCCCTGGCCGCTGCTGGCCAGCTGCTCGACCAGCCCGGTCAGCCAGTTGCCGGAGTCCACGCTCCGGCGGCCGCTCTGCGTGCCGCTCTGTCCGGAGTCCTGTCCTCCGCGCGCGTCGACGCCGGAGTCGGCCATGTCGCGGGCGGCCGTGAAGCCGCCCCTGGCCTGCCCCTGCGCCGTACGCTGCTTCGCCTCCAGCAGCCCGTTGCGGACCTGGCCTATGACGACGACGCCGAGCAGCAGCACGACGCCGAGCGACATCAGCAGCGTGCTGGCCACCACGCGGAGCTGGATATTGCGCCGCCACAGCCGCAGCGCGGGCAGCAGCGGCCGCCGCACCCAGCGCGCGTACAGCCGCAGCATCGGGTGGACGGGCCCGCTGGCGGCCCCGTCGGGGAGGAACTTCCCACCCCGCAGAATTCTCCCGAAAAGGGATATTCCACCCGGCTTGTCGACGGGCCGCCCCGTGCCTCGCTCCGGGGCGACACCGTTGCCCGTCATCTCAGCTCGGCCCGGCCTTGTAGCCGACACCGCGCACGGTCACCACGATCTCCGGCCGCTCCGGGTCCTTCTCGACCTTCGAGCGCAACCGCTGCACATGCACATTCACCAGCCGCGTATCGGCGGCGTGCCGATAGCCCCACACCTGCTCCAGCAGCACCTCGCGGGTGAAGACCTGCCACGGCTTACGGGCCAGCGCCACCAGCAGATCGAACTCCAGCGGCGTCAGCGCGATCGACTGCCCCGCCCGCTTCACCGAGTGCCCGGCCACATCGATGACCAGGTCACCGATCGACAGCTGCTCCGGCGCCGGCTCCTCCGACCGCCGCAGCCGCGCCCTGATCCGCGCCACCAGCTCCTTCGGCTTGAACGGCTTGACGATGTAGTCGTCCGCGCCGGACTCCAGCCCGACCACCACATCGACCGTGTCGCTCTTCGCCGTCAGCATCACCACCGGCACCCCGGACTCCGCCCGGATCAGCCTGCACACCTCGATGCCGTCCCGGCCGGGCAGCATCAGATCCAGCAGCACCAAGTCCGGCTTGACCTCCCGGAAAGCGGCAAGTGCCTTGTCTCCGTCCGCGACGAACGACGGCTCGAAACCCTCACCACGCAGCACAATGCCGAGCATCTCGGCCAGTGCGGTGTCGTCATCGACGACAAGGACGCGTCCCTTCATATCGACATCATCCCATTTTCGCATCTGGTCCATGAAGTCGGGTGATTCAGCTCACTCATCCGCCACTTCGTCCCCCTGAATTCCGCCACCGGCCCCGTTGGCCGGCCCGCGTTGACGCCACAAAAGCATGCCAGTCCCACGGGCCCGCCCCGGACCACACCCCCTCCTGCGACCTCCTGCGGCCTCCTGCGGCCTCCTACGACAACATCTCGGCGCGCTACGAGCGGACGGCCCCGTTCGGCCCCGGCAGCGGCCCCGGACGGGCGCACAGCTCCGCCAGGCCCTCCCGCGTCACCGGCGAGACCACGCCGTTCTCCGTGACGATCGCCGTCACCAGATCCGGCGGCGTGACATCGAAGGCGGGGTTGTACGCCTGGGTCCCCAGCGGCGCCACCGGCACCCCGCCGCCCGCCTCCATTCCGGCGGCCGGCGCGTTCGGCGCCGCGACCTCCGTCACCTCGTGTCCCGGCCGCTGCTCGACCTCTATCGCGGCCCCGTCGGAAGTGCCCAGATCCACCGTCGTCGTGGGCGCCACCACGATGAACGGCACATGGTGGTACCGGGCCAGCACCGCGAGCGGATAGCTGCCCACCTTGTTCGCCACCGAACCGTCCGCCGCGATCCGGTCCGCGCCGATCAGCACCGCGTCCACCTCCCCGGACGCGAAGAGCGAACCCGCCGCGTTGTCCGTCAGAAGTGTGTACGCGATCCCGGCGCGCGCCGCCTCGTACGCCGTCAGACGCGCCCCCTGCAACAGCGGCCGCGTCTCGTCCACCCACAGCCGCCGCAGCTCACCGGCCCGGTGGGCGGCCCCCACCACTGCCAGCGCCGTCCCCTCCCCGCCGGAGACGAGCGCGCCCGTGTTGCAGTGGGTCAGCACCTGGTAGCCGCCGCCCGGCAGCAGCTCCGTCAGCAGCGCCAGCCCGTGCCGGGCCATCGCCGCGCTGGCCTGCGCGTCCTCGCGGTGGAGCGTACGGGCCTCCGCCAGCGCCACCGCGGCCGCCCGCTCCGCCGAGGCCCCCGCCTCGACCGCCGCACGGTACGCGTCCGCCGCGCGCCGCACCCCGTACGCGAGGTTCACGGCCGTCGGCCGGGCGTGCGCCAGCAGCTCGGCGGCCTCGTCCACGTCGAAACCCCGTACGGCCGCGAGCGCGACCCCGTACGCACCCGCTATGCCCAGCAGCGGGGCGCCCCGCACGGCGAGCGAACCGATCGCCTCCACCAGCGCGGGCACATCGGTGCACACCAGCTCGACTTCCTCGGCCGGCAGCCGCGTCTGGTCGAGGAGCACCAGCACGGGCCCTTCCGGCGGCTCCTCCCAACGCAGAGCCGGAACGGCGAGGGCAGCAGTGTCCTTCGGGAATACCGCGTACTGATCAGCCATCCGCCCAGTCTGCCCGTGGGACACCCACTATTGAAGGTCTGGACCCCGATACGAGCCCGTCGCGCGCCGGGGCCACCGTGACACGATGGCTGGCAATCGCCCGCCGCCGCACCGGCGAACGGGCCCCGAGAAGGAGCACCGATGAACGACTCTCCGGGCCGGCCCTCGCCCGGATCCTCCTCCGACGAGCCGGACAACCCCGCTCCGGAGCAGCCCGCCACCCCCGCCGACCAGGCACCGGAAGCGAAGTGGGCGCAACAGCAGCCACCCGCCGGTTCCTGGACCGGCTCCAGCAGCGGCCCCCAGCCGCCTCCGGGCCGCCCCGGCTGGGGCAGTCAACCGAACAACGCCTCCAGGTCCCCGGGCAGACAGATCGCCTGGGGCAGCGGCTGGACACCGCCGCCCGCGGCCCCCAAACCCGGCGTCGTCCCCCTGCGGCCCCTCGGCGTCGGCGAGATCATCGAGGGCGCCTTCGCCACCATGCGTACGCAGTGGCGCACCGTCTTCGGCGTCTCCATCGGCCTGGCCGTCGTCACCCAGGCCGCCGCCACCGTCATCAACGGCATATGGTTCCGCGACAATCCGGGCCTGGACAGCCTCAACGACGACCCGGACATGACCGCCGGCGAGGCCCTGCGCCTCACCGGCCGCCTCCTCTCGGGCATGGGCATCACCTCGCTCGTCGGCATCCTCGGCTCGATCATCGCCACCGCCATGCTGACCGTGGTGGTCAGCCGCGCGGTCCTGGGCCGCACCGCGACCCTCCGCGAGGCCTGGACCGGCGCACGCCCCCAACTGCTCCGCATGCTCGGCCTGGTCATCCTCGTCCCGCTGCTCATCGCGGCCGCCATGGTGGTCGCGATCCTGCCGGGCCTCCTGGTCACCTTCGCGGGCGCGGAAGCGGGGGGAGCCGCCCTGGCCCTCCTCGGCGGCATCGCCGGTTTCGTGGCCGCCGCCTGGCTGTGGATCCGCTACAGCCTCGCCGCCCCCGCCCTGATGCTGGAGAAGCAAGGCGTGATCGCGTCCATGCGCCGCTCCGCCAAGCTCGTACGGGGAGCATGGTGGCGGGTCTTCGGCGTGCAGCTCCTGGCCATCCTCATCGTCTTCGTCGTCACGGCCATCGTGCAGATCCCCACGGGCCTCGTGCAGCTGCTGTTCGACGGCGACAACGCCAACGCGCTACAGGGCGGCGCCTCTTCGCTCAGCTGGACGTACCTCATCATCTCCGGCATCGGCGCGGTCATCAGCTCCATCATCACGTTCCCGGTCACCGCCGGCGTCACCGCGCTCCTCTACATGGACCAGCGCATCCGCCGCGAGTCCCTGGACGTAGAACTGATCCGAGCAGCCAGGAACTGATCACGCCCGTAAAAAGCCCGCCCCTCCGTGCAAACAC
>NZ_JBHVHQ010000282.1:0-9395 GCF_042800135.1 Streptomyces sp. NPDC057654
CATCCATTCAATAAAGCATTGAATACGGCTCATGATAGGATTTCGACTGCTCTTTCAGTTGAATATCCAGTCCAGTCGAGAGGTCTTGCGCGGCATGTTCGACAAGACGCAGCTCAACGAGCGCTACCCGCTCCTGTCCAAGCTCTCGGAGCCGCTCAAAAAGGCCGAGCGTGACATCGTCGGCCGTGAGCACGAGACGATGCAGCTGCTGGCCTCGATGAGCCGCCCCGAGCTGTGCAACGCTCTCCTGCTGGCCGAAGCCGGCAGCGGAAAGACGGCCCTGGTCCAGGCCACGATGCTGGCGGACAAGGACCGCCTCTACCTCGAAGTGGATCCGGCGCGCATGATTTCCGAGGCGGGCAACGCCGGGAACATGGCCGCAAAACTCAAGGGCTTCTTCGATGAGGCCGAGGACTTCGTCAAGAACGAGAAGCACGAGTTGGTGCTCTTCATCGACGAGTTCCACCAGATCATGCAGCTCTCCGCCGCCGCCGTGGAGGCGATCAAACCGGTCCTCGCGGCCTCGGGAACCCGGGGCATCAGGATCATCGCAGCGACGACCTACGAGGAGTTCCACCAGCACATCTCGCCGAACCAGCCACTCGTCGAGCGCCTGCAGCGCATCAACCTCAACCCGCCGGACCAGGCGACGACCATCAAGATCTTGCAGGACATGGCCGAACGGTACGGAGTTGCCGAGGAGTTCTACGACGACCGCATCTTCCGGCAGATCTACGAATACACCCAGCGCTACACGCCGGCCAGCGCCCAGCCGCGCAAGTCGATCCTCGTGCTCGACTCCATGGTCGGCTGGCATCGCCTGACGCACCGGCCGATGGACCGGGGCCTGCTCTCGGACGTGCTCATGGAGTCCCTGAACGTGAACGTCGCCTTCCGGGTCGACGGCGCGAAGATCAAACAGCAGCTGGACGCCACGGTGTTCAGCCAGGACCTGGCGACCGGCGCGGTGGCGCGTCGTCTGCAGTTGTCGGTGGCGGACCTCAACGACAAGGGAAAGCCGATGGCGAGCCTGCTGTTCACGGGCTCCACCGGTGTCGGCAAGACCGAGCTGGCGAAACAGCTGGCCCGGCTGCTGTTCGGTGACGACCAACGGCACCTGATCCGATTCGACATGACGGAGTACGCCGAGGACTCGTCGTTCGCGGCGTTCCGTTCCGAGCTCACCAAACGCGTGTGGGACCTCTCCCACGCCGTGTTGCTTTTCGACGAGGTCGAGAAGGCCTCGGCGATGGTGACACGCGTGCTGCTGCAAGTGCTCGACGACGGCCGGCTCAACGACGACAACAACCGCGAGGTGAGCTTCCTCAACACCTACATCGTGCTGACGACGAACGCCGGCTCGGAGATCTACAAGGACATCGCGCAGTACGCGGCGGACGACGCCGGGTCGGGCAAGCAACTGCTGGAGTACGAGAAGCTCATCCGTCGTTCTGTCTCCTCGACGACGGGCGACAACCGGTTTCCGCCCGAACTGCTGGGCCGTATCGACGCGATCGTGCCTTTCCAGCCGCTGTCGTTGCCGACGCAGCGAAAGATCGTGCGGAAGAAGCTGCGCCAGATGGTGCAGGAGGTGTTCGTCAAGCACAACGTACACGTCGATGTCGACGCGAAGGTTCTGCAGTACCTCATCGAGGACAAGGGCGACACCGACTCTGACGCCGGCGGTGCGCGTGCGGCAGTGGCGAAGCTCACCGACGAGGTCACCACCGCGGTGGCGACCTTCCTCAACGAACACCTCTCGGAACGGTGGATCCGCATCGACGTCGTCGGCGACCTGATCAGCGACGACAAGAACCTCCTGAGTTCCGACGCCTACGTCGAGGTCAGTGCGGCGCGATGAGCTGGTCGAGGACAGCGGAAGCCCGAATCATCAGTCGACAGCCCATTCGTGCCCTGTGACTGCCCAGTACGATAGAGCATCGATAGGGTACTCATAAATCAGGCGGACTGTGTTTTATCAGCGAGGGGATCGCGCATCAATGGGCATTCTGGGAGCGTCGGTGGCCAGCCGGAAGAAGGAACGGAAGAGGAAGCCCGACGAGCTTCTGGCCTCTGTGGTGAGAGAGACGGCGATTCCGGGAGCGGTCGAGCTGCTGCGGTCGAACACGCAGTTCGCCTTCCCCAGCGGTACGGCCTGGGTGATGCTCATGCTCGCCGCCGAATCGATCGGCGGCCTGAGCAAGCGGCACAGCCGGGACGAGGCGAAGGGCTCGATCATCGAGCTCATCAGCTCCGACCAGATCTGCACGGTGGCCACGGCGGAGATGCTCGAAGAAGAGGTCTTCGGCATCATCCCCACCGACGAGACCCTCGCGCGCATGGAGGAATACTCGCTGCTCACCGGTGCCGCCTACGCCTGGGCCGTCGTGTGGCAGAAGATCAGCGGCGACCTGTCCGTCGATCTGGTGAACGACGCGACCTTGGCGCAGGCGCGCCGTGTCGCTGCAGGCGCCATGAGCCTCGAAGAAGCCGTGGGCGACAAGGCATGGGAAGAGCACAGCGGCCTGGTCGCCGAGGCCAAAACCACTGCCCCCGTGGTCCTCGGGGAGGACGAAGGCGATGCGATCTTCGACGAGATCCCCGATGACGAAGGGGATGACGAGGGGCTGTACGACGAGCCGCTCTTCAGTGACGTCGTCACCGGGGATGAAGGAGCGGCCGCGCCCAGGCCCGATGAGGACGCCGCAGGCGTCGAGGACGCAGGCGCCGTCCGGGTCGAGTCGGCGCCGGACTACGACGGCGACGATGCGGCCGGTGACGAGGGCTTCGACGAGACCGACGAAGGCTATGGCATCGAGGGCGACTACCAGGAGGCCGGCGGCACCGTGCTGCTGGCCGATCAGGCCCAGGTGCGCAACGTCATCGCCCGCCGGTTTCTCTCCGAGGAGCTGGACCTGGACGTCCAGCTCGATGAGTTCAACACGGTCTTCGCCATCGGCGCACCGGTCGTGCAGATCGCTGTGCCCGAGGGGGCGACGGAGTGGCTCGGGGACCAGGTCGCCCAGCTCAACCGGCAGGCCAACGCGGACCTGATACAACTGCGTTCAGCCCACGAGGATGAGCTCCGTGCGCTCTACGTGAACCTCATGTCGGCGCACGCAGAGCAGGTCATCCGCGATGTGGCCACGGACCGCGCGGGCTCCCGGTACAAGCTGCTCAAAGACGCCGCCGAGGCCGAGCACCAGCAGCGGCAGACGGAGAAGGATGACAAGATCCGGTCCCGCCGGGCGGAGATCGCCAAGGACTACGCGTCGCAGGCCTCCAAGGTGGCTCAGCAGGCGGCGCTCTCGGCGGAACTGCAGTACAAGGAGCGCAACCGCCCGAAGATGGAGCGCGAACAGACCGACTCCGCCGCCGAGATCGAGCGGGGCATCGAGGACACCCATGCGCACAACCAGCAGGAGATCCTGCGGGTCCGGCGTTCGGACGCGACGCTGAAGATGCAGACCGGGCAGACACGGATCTTCGAGGTGCTGGCCGAACGGCAGTCGGAGTACCTGGCGGCCGAGGAAGAGTGCCTGGACCGGTGGAAGTCCGAGATCCAGCGGATCGTCGACGACCACCGCAAGGCCGACATCGCCCAGGCCGAGACGCTGGCCGAGCACCTGCGGACCACGGACGAGATCGGCGTCCTGCGCCGGGAGCAGCAGGATCTCCTGGAGTCGGTGCGCTCCGAGCACGCCGACCGGATCCGCCAGATGGAGGACGAGCTCGAACGCAACCGCAGGGACGCCATTACACAGATGACGGCCCGGGACGCCGAGTGGCAGCACAACCTCGACCTGGAGAAGGAGAAGACCAACTCCCAGGTGACGCGGGCCACCGACCTGCTCCAGCAGCTGTCGGCGGCCGAGGATTCAGTGGCCAGGCGGTACGAGGTGCGCCTGGCGGAGACGCAGGCCCACAACGAGTCCTTCGCCAACGCGCTGGCTCAGGCCTCCGGGATGCAGAGCCGCTCGAGCAAGATCCTCACCGTCATGGTCGTCACACTCTCGCTCCTGATGGGCGTCGTCGGCTTCATCGTCGGGGTGGCCTCGGTCGGTTGAGCGATCCGGTCATGACCGACGGGGGATCTGACGGCGCATGGGGCGCGTTCCCCGTGCGCCGTCGTCGTCTGCGCAGGCAGGCGCACTGGACAGCAGGACAGCACAACGAGCGAGGCTCGAAAGTAGGGAATCACGATGGTCACGAACAGGCGGAAGGCCGCACGGCCGAAGGCGAGCAGCTGGGACAAGATCTCAGCACGGACGTCCGGCGAGACGCTGACGAACCGAGACGTCTACGACAACCAGCAGCTGGACCGCAGCGAGTTCCTGACCCTGAGGTCGACCAGACCGGGCATCGTCGTCGCGGCAATGACCGGTGTGCTGGTGACGGTCATCGCCTGGGTCCTCTACTCGCTCATCGCCACGGCGTTGCTCTCGGCGGGCGGGTCCGTGGGTTCGGACGTGCCCGTCAGCACCGGCAAACCGAGTGCGTACTACGTCCAGGACACCACCACGGGTGCCGGCGGCTCGGTCGTGACGTGCTACCGGCCCTTGACCGAGGACGGCGACCCGGACGTGACGGCGACGTGCTATCCCAGCCCTGAGGCCGTTCCGGTCCCCGGCTGGTACACCGCGGCGAAGAACGGCAAGCCCGGCGCCGAGAAGCGGGCCGAGCCCGAGAAGAGCGCGACGACCGTCGGCGCGCAGCTGGCCGACGCCTCGGGGCTCAAGCTTTTCCTCACGCTCGGCTCGGGCCTGATGACCGCCGTCATCATCGGCACGTGGTTCTCGCGGAAGGTCGCCGCAGCGAACCTGATGAACAACACGAGTGACATCAACCAATACCACAACGACCAGCACATCGCCCTGCCGGAAGAGATCCAGCAGAACTACGACTGGTTCCCCGATGCTGGCGCTCACTCAAGCGTGCAGGTCAGCTCGATGCTCAGCCACATGATGCTCAAGAAGAAGGGGCTGGGCACCGTCGAGGTCATCCGGCGTGCGAAGAAAGACGTCATCGATGAGGAGGGGAACCTCGTCCACTACGCCGGCGAGGCCTTGGACGACGACGAGGGCAATCCGCTGGCGCAGACCCTGCCGATCATCGACGAAGGCTTCGGTGACAGCCTGTTCGAGGCCTCCGGGCTCCCCGAGGACAAGACGCTGCGTCTGAAGTACGACACGACGCGGATCCCGTACAACCCTGACGGCAAGAACCGGGACAAGCTCGGCTTCGGGTCGGACACGTACCAGACCGTCGCGGACCTGATCGAGAAGGACTGGACGTTCCCGGCGTACGAGATCCAGCGCCCGGCCGGAGCGTATGTGGTCGATTCCGGGCCGGTGAACACCATGGTGGTGGCCATCACCCGGGGCGGTAAGGGCCAGACGTATATCGAGCCGGTCATCGACATGTGGTCGCGGGAGAAGAAGCCCTCGAACATGGTCATCAACGACCCCAAGGGCGAGTTGCTGATAAAGAACTATGTTCCTCTGGTCACGCGCGGGTTCGAACCGGTGCAGTTCAACCTGGTCAACTCCATGAAGACCGACATCATCAACCTCCTGGGGCTGGCCGCCGACGCGGCGCGTGAAGGCAACTTCACCAAGTGCGCGCTGTACGTGGAGAACATCGCCGGGATCTTCTTTCCGCTCGACGGCAGCGAGGACCCGGTCTGGCCCAATGCCGCCAACAATGCGTTCAAGCGCGCGGCCTACGGACTCATCGACTTCTATCTGGAGGAGGAGCGGGAACTGCGCGGCGCCGCAGCCGTGCTGAATATGGACCCGGCCCTGCTGGAGCAGAAGCTCGACGACCTCTGGGGCAAGGTCACGCTCTACAACAGCTACCAGCTCTTCGTGCAGATGACTTCGAAGAAGATCAAGAATCCTGAGGCCGAGCTGGAGAAGCGGGTGAAGGCCGGCGAGTTCGAGAACGACGAGGACGCACTGGCCGAGGAGCAGGAGAAGGCGGCGGTCCAGGCCTTCATGTGGGAGGGCAAGACCGACCTGGACATGCTCAGTCTCTACTTCAATGCGAGCGAGGCGCTGCCCCGCAATAATATGCGCACGCTGGTGGGCAACGCCCACAACGCGCTGCGCTCGATGGCCGGCGCGGAGAAGATGCTGGCCTCGGTGTACGGCATCGCGATCACCGCCATGTCGTTCTTCACCGACCCTACGATCTCGACGCTGACCTCGGGCAAGCCCTCACAGAACACCGACCTGGCCGGCCTGAGCTTCCCGCGCCGCCTCGGTGTGCGCTTCGCGCCGAACTACGTCAAGCGCGACCACCTCGTCGGACAGCAGGCCATATGGTCGGCCTACGCGGACCCGATGTTCACCGAGAACCTGGGTGAGGACTTCGAGCACGAGGAGATTGTCGGCCGCGAGGGCTGGGCCCGGTACAACTTCAAGGGCACGTTCCCACGCGACGAGGCCTGGCTCAAACTGGAGCTGGCCAATCCGCAGACGAAGATGCTGGTGCGCACCTTCTACTTCAGCTTCACGAAGAACTACCAGGTCTCACTCAACGGCCGGCACTACGTGGTCGAACCGGTGACGGGCAAGAAGATCGTGAAGAACGGTGTGATGCGCGAGCTCAAGCCGGTGCGTGAGGGCGACGCCCGATACGGGAAGATCCTGTCCTTCCAGTCCGGGGACACGCTCTACCCGGACACGCGACTCGACTTCTCCGGCGACGGCAACCCGGAGAAGGTTTCGTATCAGGCACGGGCGATCACGCAGACGCTGTCACGCTACTCGGAATCCCCCAAGGCGCTGTTCCTGGTGACGCCGCCGCACCTGATGAAGTACGCGAAGCTGATCCTGATCCTGGTCAAGCAGCTGTTCGACGTGAGCGCCGACCAGGCGTACATGACGAAGTCGAACCAGAAACCGCTCTACCGAACGCGGTACATGCTCGACGAGCTCGGCAATTTGCAGTCGGAGGGCAAGGGCATCGACGGCTTCGAGACGATGCTCTCCATCGGCCTGGGCCAGGAGCAGCAGTTCACGCTCATCCTGCAGACCCTGCAGCAGTTGCGCGACGTCTACGGCGAGAGTGTCGACAAGATCGTGCAAGGAAATTGCCTCGTGCTCGACGCCAAGATCGCTACGCCGGACGGATGGACGACGATGGAAAGGATTCAGCCCGGTGATGAGCTGCTGACCCCGTTCGGCACGGTCACGACGGTGACCGAGAAATATCCCGTCAAGATCCGTCCGGTCTACCGGCTGAAACTGCGCGACGGTTCTTCGGTGGAGGCGTGCCGTGAACATCTGTGGCCAGTCGAGCGCTGGAAGTCCGGCATCACGTACCGCTGCGGCAGGGGCGGGAAAGGCAAGCGGCGCCGCGGCGGCGGCGCCGACGGCAAGACGATGGAGCGGGTCACCGAGATCATCAGCACCGAGGAGCTCAAGTCGCGCGTCGAGAAGGGTCGCCCGGTCGACCTGATCGCGATCGACCCGGTCTCCTATCCGGAGGCTGCCCTCCCGATCGACCCGTACGTCCTTGGAGCGGTTCTGGGTGACGGGTGCATCACCTGCGAGGGGACGGTGACCTTCTCCAGCAGCGATCTGGAGATCGTGGACGAGATCCGTCGTCGGGGGTACGACATCGTCGAGCAGGCTGTCGCAGACGGGCCGTGTCCCATGTACCGGATCAACGGAGTTCATAGGCTTGTGTACGAGCTCGGCATCGCCGGCAAGCGTTCGTGGGAGATGTCGCTTCCCGAGGTCTACCTTCGTGGCTCGGTCGCGCAGCGCATCGATCTGCTCCGGGGGTTGATGGACGCCGGCGGCACGATCAGCGCTGAGGGAGAGATGGGGTTTGCCGCGGCGAGTCGTGATCTCGCCGAGAACGTGCAGACCGTGATCCGTTCGCTCGGTGGCCGCGGGTCGATCGACGTCAAGACGAACATCACGTCCACGGCCCCGCACCGGAGCGGGTCCCAGGCGGCTCGGGATGCCTATCGCGTGCGGAACATCCGTTCGCCGAAGATCAACCCGTTCGCGCTGACCCGCAAGGCGGGGCGCTGGAGGGATCGCACACGGAGCTTCAATCGTGTCGTCAGCGTCGAGTACATGCGAGACGAGGAGGTGCAGTGCATCCGGGTGGCCGACGAGCGGCATCTCTACCTCGCCGACGACTTCATCCCGACGCACAACACCTCGAACATCGTCTTCCTGAAGTCCACGGACGACTCGATGATCGACACACTGGAGAAGATGAGCGGTGTGACGCACCGGTCGTACAGGGACAGCAAGCAGATCAGCCAGGATCTCGACAAGGTCATCGGCGGCAAGACCGAGGGCCGGGTCTCCTACACGATGAACACCAAGGAGGAGCCGCTGATCAGCTACAACGACATGGCATACCTGGCGCCGCGCAACTCGATCGTCTTCCGGGCCGGCGACCCGCCGATCTGGAACCGCAACCAGACGATCTTGCCGATGTCGTTCCGACTGCTGGGGAGCACGATCAAGCATCCGGGGCACACCTACTCGCTGCAGACGGTCCCGTCCCTGTCCAGTGCCATGGATTTCGATGTGCGGATGAACCAGCCGGATTTCGTGAAGATGCTGGAGAAGCGTATGCGGCAGGCGGTCAAGGCTGCGGACGCGAAGGCGCAGTACCAGGAGATCTACGGTTACCAGGAGGTCGACATCGAGCGCCTGGACCCGGATGTCTACGCCGACGAGGTCATGGAGGTCATCACCACGATGACCACGGTCGACGAGGGCCAGGACCCCCATGCCCCGGTGGTCGTCGACCCCGACGAGTACGGAGGCATGAGCATGTTCGACGAGGACCAGTTCATTGAGAACGTCGAGGTCGGAGTTGCGGTCGCCGAGAGCCAGGCGGTCAGTGCCGAACGGCAGCGCCGGCTCTACGCAGAGGGGACGATCAGCAAGGAAATGCTGGTCAACCCCGACGGCTCGGCAAAAGTCAAGAGTCTGGACATCGAGATCGGTGAGGCCTACAAGTCGGCACAGACCGAGTTGGAACAGGACCGCGAGCACTTCTCGGTCGGCGGGGACGGAGAGCTGCGCAGCGCCGACGGGTCCCAGACGTACATCAGCCAGATCCGCTCGGACGCGTACACCCACGCGGTCCGCCGGATCAACGGCTACGTGAACGACGAGGACTCCCGGGTGTTCGCAGAGGGGGACGTCACCGAGGAGGACCTGAAGTCGCTGGCGACGGTGAAGGTCCATTCGGCCTTCTACCGGTACCTGGCCTCACTGCCGAGCTGGGAGGTGCTGGCCGACGGCCGGTTCGACCGGGCCATGGCCATCGAGATGAACGCGAAGTAGCCGACGGCCTCCCCAAGACCGGGCAAGGATCACGACCAGTGCCGAGGCTGTCTCCCGACTAAGGGAGAC
>NZ_JBHVHQ010000283.1:0-9390 GCF_042800135.1 Streptomyces sp. NPDC057654
TTCACCACCCGACATCATTAAGTGAGTTTCCCGTTAGCTTACCCGGTCGGGGGGGCGGGAAACAACGCCGTGGGGCGCGTATCACAGGATCCGCGCCCCACTGTTCGTACTGTGCCTGGTCAGGCGGGTTCCGCCTACTGGTCCCGGTACATCTCCGCGACCAGGAACGCCAGATCCAGCGACTGGCTGCGGTTGAGCCGCGGGTCGCAGGCCGTCTCGTAGCGCTGGTGCAGATCGTCGACGAAGATCTCGTCGCCGCCGCCCACGCACTCCGTGACGTCGTCGCCGGTCAGCTCGACGTGGATGCCGCCCGGGTGGGTGCCCAGCCCCTTGTGGACCTCGAAGAAGCCCTTGACCTCGTCCAGCACGTCGTCGAAGCGGCGGGTCTTGTGGCCCGAGGCCGCCTCGAAGGTGTTGCCGTGCATCGGGTCGCAGATCCACGCGACCTGCGCGCCGGACGCCGTGACCTTCTCCACCAGGGTCGGCAGCCGGTCGCGGACCTTGTCCGCCCCCATCCGGGTGATGAAGGTGAGCCGGCCCGGCTCGCGCTCCGGGTCGAGCCGCTCGATGAGGGTGAGCGCCTCCTCCGGGGTGGTCGTCGGGCCGAGCTTGACGCCGATCGGGTTGCGGATCTTGGAGGCGAACTCCAGGTGCGCGCCGTCCAGCTGGCGGGTGCGCTCACCGATCCACACCATGTGGCCCGAGACGTCGTAGAGATCGCCGGTCCGCGAGTCCACGCGGGTCAGCGCCGACTCGTAGTCGAGGACGAGCGCCTCGTGGGAGGCGTAGAACTCGACGGTCTTGAACTCCTCGGGGTCCACGCCGCAGGCGTTCATGAAGTTCATCGCCCGGTCGATCTCGCGGGCGAGCGCCTCGTAGCGCTGCCCGGAGGGCGAGGACTTCACGAAGTCCTGGTTCCAGGCGTGCACCTGGCGCAGGTCCGCGTAGCCGCCGGTGGTGAAGGCCCGTACGAGGTTCAGCGTGGCGGCGGAGGCGTGGTACATCCGCTTGAGCCGCTGCGGGTCCGGGATGCGGGCCGCCTCGGTGAACTCGAAGCCGTTGACGGAGTCGCCGCGGTACGTCGGCAGGGTCACCCCGTCGCGGGTCTCGGTCGGCTTCGAGCGGGGCTTGCTGTACTGGCCGGCGATCCGGCCGACCTTGACCACCGGCACCGAGCCGGCGTAGGTCAGCACGGCGCCCATCTGGAGCAGCGTCTTGAGCTTGTTGCGGATCTGGTCGGCTCCGACGGCGTCGAACGCCTCGGCGCAGTCGCCGCCCTGGAGCAGGAACGCCTCGCCACGGGCGACGGCTCCCAGGCGCTGACGCAGCTGGTCGCACTCGCCCGCGAAGACGAGCGGCGGATAGGACTCAAGCTCCGCGATCACATCGCGCAGAGCCTCTTGGTCCGGCCAGTCAGGCTGCTGCGCCGCGGGAAGGGAGCGCCAGGTGTTGCCACCGGCGTGGATTTCAGCGTTCACGGTCACCCGCCACAGGTTACGTGCTCGCAGCGGTGCGTTATCCCCACGCCCGGAAGATGAGACGGCCGACACGCCCGTACCCGGCTGCCGGGCGCTCCACTTCCGGGGCCCCTGTCCGGGGCAGCTCGGACCATGGCCGGTTATGACCGTTCCGTGAAGAAGTTGTGGTCAAGAGGTGACCGCTTCTGCCAGTCTCTCCCCGCCCCGGTCGGGCCCAGCCGGTCACGGACGGGGCCGTCGCGTGCCCCCAATCCAGAGGAAGTGCCCGTGAAGATCTTCCGCACCTCCACCGCCGTCACCGCCGTCGCGGCCGCCGCCGCGCTGCTGCCGCTCGCCGCCGCGCCCGCCGAGGCCGCGCCGCCCGCCACCCACCCCGGGATGACCTGGGCGCGGATGGCCGACGGGCCCGACGGCAGCGTCCGGGTCGGCGGCCCCGGCGGCACGCCGAGCGACCCGTACAAGGGCGACACCCCGGCCACCGCCCTGCTGCCGGTGCTCTGCCTGAGAGTCGACGGCAGCCCGCTGCCGGACGGGCTGACCCCGGACTTCTACGGGGGCTGGGCGCAGGGCACCGTCGCGGCGAGCCGGCCCGTGAAGGGGTCCCGGCTCAACAGCCGCGCCGCCGCCGACAGCGTGTGCGCGGCGGCCTTCGGCGCGGGCTGGCGGATGGCCGAGTTCCACGACGGCCGTTACGGGCCCGACCTCCAGTATCCGGGCGGCTGGTCGTTCTGGGCCTACGGCGACCTGCCGAAGAACACCCGGTTCTGGACGGCGATCGACGACCAGCCGGCCAACCCCTGGAACTGACGGTTCCGGCGCGGACGGACCGGCCCGCTTCCCCGATCACCGCGATCACCGCGATCGCCGCGATCCGGGCCGGTCCATCCGGTAGGGTGCCTGGCATGTTCGCGCATTCGGTGCTGACGCACTCGAACCAGGCTTGGTGGTGGACCGCTCACTCGGCGGCCCACTGATCGCGCGTACACCGACTTCGCGAAGGCCGCCCCGAGGGGCGGCCTTCCGTGCGTAGCGCGGCCGTTCCTCCTCAGACAGAAGGAACCCCGCCATGCATCGCGACACCGCCGCCCTCATGGACCGGCTGCTCGGCCCCGGCTGCCCGCCGTTCGCCCTGCTGCACCGCCGCACCCCCGGCCGCACCGACGACACCGTCGAACTCCTCCTGGGGCCGGTCGTCGAGGTCGAGCGGCTGGCCGACATCCCGCTGCCGGCCGGGAAGCCCGACGGGAACGGCGAGGACGGCGGCCCGGTGCACGACGCGCTCGCGCTGGTGCCGTTCCGGCAGATCCGCGAGCGCGGCTTCGACGTGCGCGACGACGGGACGCCGCTGTCGGTGCTGCTCCCCCGCGAGTCGTACGAACTGCCGCTCGCCGACGTCCTGGCGGCGCTGCCCGCGCACGAGGTGCGGGTCGAGGACGGGTGCTTCGACGTGGACGACGACGCGTACGCGCGGATCGTCGAGCGGGTCGTCGAGGACGAGATCGGTACGGGCGAGGGCGCCAACTTCGTCATCCGGCGGACCTTCGACGGGCGGATCGACGGCTTCTCCGCGGCCGACGCCCTCGCCCTCTTCCGGCGGCTGCTGGCCGGCGAGCGCGGCGCGTACTGGACGTACATCGTGCACACCGCGGAGCGGACGCTGGTGGGCGCCAGCCCCGAGGTGCATGTGCGGATGTCCGGCGGGACCGTCGTGATGAACCCGATCAGCGGCACGTACCGCTATCCGTCCGAGGGCCCGGACGCCGACGGGCTGCTCGCCTTCCTGCACGACCGCAAGGAGGTGGAGGAGCTGTCGATGGTCGTCGACGAGGAGCTGAAGATGATGTGCACCGTCGGCGACATGGGCGGCGTCGTGGTCGGGCCGCGGCTCAAGGAGATGGCCCACCTCGCGCACACCGAGTACGAGCTGCGCGGACGGACCTCGCGGGACGTGCGGGACGTGCTGCGGGAGACGATGTTCGCGGCGACCGTCACCGGCTCGCCCGTGCAGAACGCCTGCCGTGTCATCGAGCGGTACGAGCGCCACGGGCGCGGCTACTACGCCGGGGCGCTGGCCCTCATCGGCCGGGACGCGGGCGGCGCGCAGACCCTCGACTCGCCGATCCTGATCCGCACCGCGGACATCGACGGGAACGGCGCGCTCAAGGTGTCGGTGGGCGCCACGCTCGTACGCCGCTCCGACCCGCGCGCCGAGGTCGCCGAGACGCACGCCAAGGCCGCGGGGGTGCTGGCCGCGCTCGGGGTGCGGCCCGCGCCCGTACGCGACACCGCGGCGCCGGCGGTCCGGCTCGCGGACGATCCGCGGGTACGGGCCGCCCTGGACGCGCGGCGCGGCGACCTCGCGCCGTTCTGGCTGCGGATGCGGACGGCGGAGCCGACGGGCGGGCTGCGCGGGCACGCGCTGGTCATCGACGCCGAGGACACCTTCACCGCGATGCTCGCGCACCTGCTGCGGTCCGCGGGGCTGGAGGTGACGGTGCGGCGCTACGACGAGCCGGGGCTGCGGGCGGCGGCGCTGACGCACGAGGGGCCGGTGGTGCTGGGCCCCGGGCCGGGCGACCCGTCCGACACCGCCGACCCCAAGATGCGCTTCCTGCGCTCCCTCACCGCCGAACTGCTGCGCGCGCACCGCCACGGGCTGCTCGGCGTCTGCCTGGGCCACGAGCTGATCGCCGCGGAACTCGGCCTGGAGATCGCCCGCAAGGCCGTGCCGTACCAGGGCGCCCAGGAGCGCATCGACTTCTTCGGCCGCCCGGAGACCGTCGGCTTCTACAACACGTTCACCGCCCGCTGCACCGACCGCGCCGAGGTGGAACTGGCCATGCACCGCGTCGAGCTGAGCCGCGACACCGCCACCGGCGACGTCCACGCCCTGCGCGGCACGGGCTTCGCGGGCGTCCAGTTCCACCCGGAGTCGGTACTGACCCTGAACGGCGCGGCCATCGTCGCGGACGTGCTGGCGGCGGTGGCGGTCGGCTGAGAACGGGGCCGACCGCTCGGCCAACAGCCCTCAGCCGAAGAAGACGCCGACCTCGGCGTACAGCTCCGGGGCGACCGTCTTGAGTTTCGCGGTCGCCTCGGCGAGGGGGACGCGGACGACGTCCGTGCCGCGCAGGGCGACCATCGAGCCGTACGCCCCGTCGCGTACGGCCTCGATGGCGTGGAGCCCGAACCGGGTGGCGAGCCAGCGGTCGAAGGCGCTGGGGGTGCCGCCGCGCTGCACATGGCCGAGCACGGTCGTACGGGCCTCCTTACCCGTCCGCCGCTCGACCTCCTTCGCCAGCCACTCCCCCACGCCCGACAGCCGGACATGCCCGAAGGAGTCCTGCGACTGGTCCTTGAGGACCATGTCGCCGTCCGCCGGCATGGCGCCCTCGGCGACGACGACGATCGGCGCGTAGCTGGCCTTGAACCGGGAGGTGACCCAGGAGCAGACCTGGTCGACGTCGAAGCGCTGCTCGGGGATGAGGATGACGTTGGCCCCGCCCGCGAGCCCGGAGTGCAGGGCGATCCAGCCCGCGTGCCGGCCCATCACCTCCACCACCAGGACGCGCATGTGCGACTCGGCGGTGGTGTGCAGCCGGTCGATGGCCTCGGTGGCGATGTTGACGGCGGTGTCGAAGCCGAAGGTGTAGTCCGTCGCGGAGAGGTCGTTGTCGATGGTCTTGGGCACTCCGACGCACGCGACGCCGTACTCGCCCGACAGCCGGGCGGCGACGCCGAGCGTGTCCTCGCCGCCGATCGCGATGAGGGCGTCGACCTCCTCCTTGGCGAGGTTCTCCTTGATCCGGCGGATGCCGTTCTCCACCTTGAGGGGGTTGGTCCGCGACGACCCGAGGATCGTGCCGCCGCGCGGCAGGATGCCGCGGACGGCCGGGATGTCGAGGGGGACCGTGGCGCCTTCGAGCGGTCCGCGCCAGCCGTCCTTGAAACCGGTGAACTCGTAGCCGTACTCCTGGACGCCCTTGCGGACGACCGCGCGGATGACCGCGTTGAGTCCGGGGCAGTCGCCGCCACCGGTCAGCACTCCGACCCGCATGGAATCTTCTCCTTCTCGCACAGGGACCCGACCTCGGTCACACTAATGGTGATCCAGGCCACACGGGATGGTGCGATCGGCGAATTCCCCGTCCATGGCTGCGAGTTGACCCGAAGCGTTCACTCGTACGAGCGGACGCGCGGCGCGTGCGCGGGCCGCGTCAGGGGCGTACGGGACGCGGTCGGGCGCTACTCGTCATCGAGGCCCCGCTCTATCGCGTACCGCACCAGCTCCACCCGGTTGTGCAGTTGCAGCTTCCCCAGGGTGTTCTGCACGTGGTTCTGCACCGTGCGGTGCGAGATGACGAGCCGCTCGGCGATCTGCTTGTACGAGAGCCCCTTGGCCACCAGCCGCAGCACCTCCGTCTCCCGGTCGGTCAGCTGCGGGGCCTTCGGCTCGTCGGGCGCGGCAGGCGCCGGGTCGGTGGCCAGCCGCCGGTACTCGCCGAGGACCAGCCCGGCGAGGCCCGGCGTGAACACCGGGTCGCCGACCGCCGTCCGGCGCACCGCGTCCACCAGCTCCTCGGTGCTGGCCGACTTCAGCAGATAGCCGGTCGCGCCGGACTTCACGGCCTCCAGCACATCGCCGTGCTCGCCGCTCGCGGAGAGCACCAGCACCCGCAGCGCGGGGTTCTCCCCGACCAGCTCCCGGCAGACCCGCACCCCCGGCATCCCGGGCAGATTGAGGTCCAGGACCAGCACGTCGGGCGCGGCGGCCTGCGCGCGGCGCACCGCCTGCGGCCCGTCGCCGGCCGTGGCGACCATGTCGAACCCGGCCGCCGCCAGGTCGCGGGCGACCGCGTCCCGCCACATCGGGTGGTCGTCGACGACCATCACCTTCAGCGGCCGCTCGTCCAGCGCCGTGCCCACCGTCTCGCTCTCGCTCTCACTCACTGCCGTCCTCCATTCCCCCGCGGAACTCTCAGTTCGACTTCCGTGCCCTGCCCCGGTACGGACACCAGCTCGGCGCTGCCGCCCAGGTCCCGCAGCCGCCCGCGGATCGACAGCGCGACGCCCATCCGGCCCTCCCGCTCGGCGTCCGCCAGCCGCCCCTCGGCGATGCCGGGTCCGTCGTCCCGTACGGTCACGAGCACTTCCTGCGGCTCGTCCTCCAGCAGAATCCAGGCCCTCGCCTCCTCACCCGCGTGCTGGCGGACATTGTCCAACGCGGCACTGACAGCGGCCGCCAGCTCCACCGCCGCACCCGCCCCGAGCAGCACGGGCGTGCCCGGTTCGGCGAAGGAGACCCGCGCCCCGGCGTGCACGGCGAGCAGCACCCGTACGTCGCAGGGCCCGCCCTCGCCGTCCTGCGAAGCGGCCGCGAGCTTCCCCGACGCCCGTACGGCCTGGACGAGCTCGGCGTCCTTCGCGTCCTGCTCCGCTGTGCGCGGGGCGGGCACCATGCCGCTGGAGACCAGGGAGCGCAGCGCGATCTCCTGCTCGCCCGCCATCCGGCCCAGCTCGGCCGCCTCGCCGCCGATCTCCGCGCCGCGCCGCTGCACCATGGCCAGCACCTGGAGGACGCTGTCGTGGATGTCCCGGGCCAGCCGCTCGCGCTCGCGGGTCGCCGCCTCGATCTGGAGGGCGCGGGCCAGGGTCCGCTCACTGGCGCGGGCCACCTCGACGATGTAGCCGATGGCGATGGAGGCGACCCAGACGAGGAGCACGTTGTGGACGGTGTCGCGGGCCATGCCGCCGCGCTCGACGAGGTTGGCGACGGCCACCAGGGTGGAGGCGAGCGCGGCCCACCGCCAGCCGCCCTTGATCGCGAAGCCGAGGACCGCGCCTGCCACCCATATGGACGGCAGGGTGGGCGCCCCGTCGTCTATCCGGGCCCAGGAGTCGACGGCGGAGGTGAGCAGGATGCCGCCGAGGGCGATGGTGAGGTCGCCGACCAGGAAGCGCTTGGTGCAGCGCTCCGGCGACATCGTCCGGCTCCAGGTCAGGGCCATCCAGCCGGTGAGGCCCGCCATGTAGCAGCCGGCGCCCAAGGGGTGCGCGAAGTCGCGGTAGTTGACGATGAAGAGCGCGAGCGCGTAGCCGAGCGTCAGTATGCGGTAGCCGGTCAGCGCCCGCCACAGCGGCAGCTCGACCGACATCCGTATGACGCGCGGCGGTTTCGCCCGCGCTGTCCTCGCTCGCGGCCACCGCCTGTCCTGTGCCATTGCCCCACCCCTCGCCGGGAGCGGCTACGCCCCGGGCTTGCGCGTCTTCGCGGCCTCGGTCCCCTTGGCCTTCGCGGCCTTCTCTTCCTCCGCGGCCTTCTTCGCCTCTTCGGCGATCTGCCGCTTGGCCGCCGTCGCGTAGATGTCCACGTATTCCTGGCCGCCGAGCTTCATGATCTCGTACATGACCTCGTCGGTCACCGAGCGCAGAATGAAACGGTCGCTTTCCATGCCGTGATAGCGGCTGAAGTCGAGCGGTTCGCCGATCCTGATGCCCGGCCGCATCAGTTTGGGCATCACCTTGCCCGGCGGCTGGATCTTTTCGGTGTCGATCATCGCGACGGGAATGACGGGCGCCCCGCTGGCCAGCGCCACGCGGGCGAGGCCGCCCGGTTTTCCGCGGTAGAGCCGCCCGTCCGGGGACCTGGTCCCCTCCGGGTAGATGCCGAACAGCTCGCCGCGCTCCAGCACCTCCAGACCGCTCTTGATCGCCGCGTCCCCCGCCCCGCGCCCGCCCGAGCGGTCGACGGGGAGCTGTCCGACGCCTTTGAAAAAGGCGGCGGTCAGCTTTCCCTTGACTCCCGGGGAGGTGAAGTACTCCGCCTTCGCGATGAAGGTGACCTTTCGGTGGAGTACGGCCGGAAGGAAGAAGGAGTCCGAGAACGACAGGTGATTGCTGGCGAGAATCGCGGGGCCCTCGTCGGGGATGTTCTCCAGGCCCTCCACCCACGGCCGGAAGGCGACCTTCAACGACCCGCCGATGGACAGCTTCATAGCGCCGTAGAACAACCGAGGACCTCCTGTATGCGACGAGGAGACCTTACCTGCCTACCCGCCGTGCGGCGCTCCGCGTACGCTGAGGTGCAGACCCTCCCGCCCCCCTTTACCGATCGGAGACACCGGTGCCGCTCCTCCCCGGAGCCGAGCCGTTCCGCCACGAAGGCGGAGAGGTAGGCGTCCTCGTGTGTCACGGCTTCACCGGCTCCCCGCAGTCCGTACGGCCCTGGGCCGAGTCCCTGGCGCGGCGGGGCTTCACGGTGTCCCTGCCGCTGCTGCCCGGCCATGGCACGCGCTGGCAGGACATGCAGGTCACCGGCTGGCAGGACTGGTACGCGGAGGTGGACCGGGAGCTGCGGGCGCTGCGCGAGCGCTGCGCGAAGGTCTTCGTGTGCGGGCTGTCGATGGGCGGCGCGCTGGCGCTGCGGCTGGCCGCCGAGCACGGCGACGACGTCAGCGGTCTCGTCCTGGTCAACCCCGGCAACAAGGTGCACGGGCTCGCCGCCCGGACGCTGCCCGTGACGCGGCATCTGATCCGTACGGCCAAGGGCATCGCCAGCGACATCGCCAAGCCGGACTCCCCGGAGCTCGGCTACGACCGGGTACCGCTGCACGCCGCGCACTCGCTGCGCCGCCTCTTCCAGGTGGTCGACGCGCAACTGCCGCAGGTCACCCAGCCGTTGCTGCTGCTGCACAGCCCCGAGGACCATGTGGTGCCGCCGGTCGACTCGGCGCGCATCCTGGGCCGGGTGTCGTCGCGGGACGTCACGGAGCGGCTGCTGGAGCGCAGCTACCACGTGGCGACGCTCGACTACGACGCCGAGTTCATCTTCGAGGAGACGTACGCGTTCATCGGCCGGCTCGCTCCGAGCGCCGCCGAGGGCGCCGGCAAGGAGGGGACGGCTGCCAGTGGC
>NZ_JBHVHQ010000284.1:0-9386 GCF_042800135.1 Streptomyces sp. NPDC057654
GGGCTGTTCCATCCAGGCGCCCTGTGCGCCCGGCATCAGCAGCAGGTCGTCCTCGTCCATGCCGCCGTCGAGGCTGCCGTCCAGGTCGTCGACGGCGCCGTCGACGTCGCGGTCGGCGAGGAAGGCGTACGTGGAGGGGCCGTGGGCCGGGCGGGCCGGCCGCTCGGCGCGATGAGCACCAGCAGAAGCGGGGGCAGGGGCGTCAGCGGGGAGCGGCTGCCCGGGCTGTGCGCCTGCGTTCCCCGGCTGTCCCTCGCCCGGGATCTGGCCGGTGTCGGTCATGCGTACCCCTCGCCCATCGGTAGTGCTCCTTCGAACCGCTCCCGCCCTTGAGACAAGAACGAGCGCCTGTGCCTCGCGGCACGTCGCGCGCGGTATGTCGCCCGTACCACCCTGCCTCGTGCGCCACCAAGCCGGTGGTGCTTTCCGGACATTGGCGACTGGGAGTCGAATGCCGGGCGGCGGTACAACAGTCGGCCAGCCTACCCTTTGCCGTGCTCGGCGGGGTCATGGGTGGGATCGGAACCAGCCTCGTGAGCAGGGCGGGGGCGGGTTCACGGATGGGCGCGGTGGCCGCTCAGCAGGAAGGCCACGGCCCGTTCGCGCTCGGCCCACACGCGGGTGTCCAGCTCCATCGCCTGGAGCAGTACGCACTCCACTCCGTACCCGGCCGCCGCGAGCACCCGGCCCACGGCCTCGGCCTCGTCGCGGGTCGAGGCGTGCGTCACGAGCCGCTCGGGCCGGCGGGCGGCGCACGCCTCGACGACGGCCGCGCCGCCGCCTCCGACGCGGATGACGTCGGGTTCGGGGAGGTCTTCGAGGACCTGGGGGGCGGTTCCGTGGACGATGTCGAGCTGTACGCCGAAGCGGCGGGCGACGGCGGCGGCGCGGCCGCAGGCCTCGGCGTCGCGGTCCACGGCGATGACGGCCGCGCCGAACCGGGCGGCCTCGACGGCCGCCGCGCCGCTGCCCGAGCCGATGTCCCAGAGGAGGTCGCCCACGCGCGGCCCGAGGCGGGACAGTTGCGCCGCGCGCAGTTCCATGGACTCGCCCTCGCCCAGCACGGTCCCGTACGCGCCGGAGGGCAGCGCCCAGCCCCGTACGGCCGGCGGGTAGCCGGGGTCGCGGCCCGCGAGCCAGCCGCTGCCCTGGACGGCGGCGGTGCCCGCGCCGCCGATGACGATGACGACGTTGGGGTCGCGCCAGGCGTGGTCGACGACCTTGTCGGAGGTGAGCACGGTGACCTGTTCGCGCGAGGTGCCCAGTTCCTCGCAGATGACGAACGTGCGGTGCACCGGGCCGAGCAGGAGGGCGAGCTCGGCGGGGCCGGCGCCCGGGGAGGTGAGGACGGCGACCTTGGTGTGCGCCCGGCAGACGTTGACGGCGCGGCGCAGGTCGCGGCTGTGGGCGACGACGACCTGGGCGTCGTCCCAGGGCATGCCGGCTCTGGCGAAGGCGGCGGCGACGGCGGAGACCGCCGGGACCACCTCGACCTCCAGTCCGTGTTCGGGGGCGCGCAGGGTGCGTACGACGCCGAAGAAGCCGGGGTCGCCGTCGGCGAGGACGACGGCGGTGCCGCGGTGCTGTGCGATGCGGCGGGCGGCGAGGTCCAGGCTGCCGAGCCTGATCCGTTCGGCGGCGGGCGGGACTTCGGGCAGCGCCAGGTGGTGGGCGGCGCCGGCCACGAGGGTGGCCGCTTCCATGGCGGAACGGGCCGCATCCGTGAGCGGGGAGCCGTCCCAGCCGATCACCGTGACCCGGTCGGCCATCGTCGTCAGTCTCCTGGGGCTTGTCGCGGGTCGGGCGGATCAGGGGGGCTATCGGCGGGTGGGGCGGCGGACAGGTCTGAACGGGCCCGCGGCGGCGCGGGCCCGGGGCACGGGCGCGAACACGGTGAGCGTATCGCGACAGGTCCGGACCGGGCAGCGGCCGTCGTGGACCGCCCGCCCGCTCCCGGGCCGCCGTCAGCGCCAGTCGGGGTACGCCGAGGCGTATCCGTTGTCGGCGGCCGTCTCGTCGTGGGCGCCGTCGAGGTCTTCGGGGAGCAGGCTCCACACGAGGAGGTCGGTGCGGATGCGGGTCCAGCCGCCGTCCTCGGTGCGTATGCGGGCTATCCAGGCGTTGCGGAGCACGCCCTCGCTGATGCAGCCGATCTTCTGGGCGACCTGCTGGCCGGCGGCGTTGTCGGCGGCGGTGCGCAGTTCGACGCGCTCGAAGCGCTGGTCGCGGAAGAGCCACTGGGCGACGGCGAGCACGGATTCGCAGGCGTATCCCTCGCCGCGGGCCCAGGGGGCGGTGGCGTAGGACACCTCGGTGGCGAGGGTCCGCCAGTCGGTGTGGCGCAGTTGGACGGTGCCGACGAGGCGCTGGGTGAGGAATTCGGTGACCGCAAAGACGATTCCTCGCCCGCTGGTGCGCTCGGCGGGGGCGCGCCGCACGGTCCAGTCGCGGGCGTCGTCGGCGGTGTAGGGGTGGGGCGCGGCGGTCCAGGCGGTGACGAGTTCGTCGTTCATCATCTCGGTGAGCGCGGGGACGTCCGCCTCCTCGAATGGGCGCATCACCAGCCGGTCCGTGCTGATGGAGATGTCCGGAAAGGTGGATGTCATGCTCTGCTCCAACGCCGGGGACCGGGGTGATCTGGACCGTCTTGAGTGCACCAGCATGCAGCATGGGCCCGTCGCGGTGCCAAGCGCGTGGGCCCCGCGCACGCGGTGCGCGTGTGCGGGGCCCTGGTCCGTGCGGACGGCGTGAGCCGGGGTCAGCTCTTCACGGGGCCGAAGGCCGGCAGGACGGAGCCGTCGGTGTACTTGGACTCGATGAACTTCTTGACGTCGTCCGAGTTGAGGAGCTTCGCGAGCTTCTCGACGCGCGGGTCGTGCTCGTTGCCCTTCTTCACGGCGAGGAAGTTGGCGTACGGGTTGCCCTTGGCCTGCTCCAGGGCGAGGGCGTCCTGGGAGGGCTTGAGGTGCGCGCCGATGGCGAAGTTGCCGTTGATCACCGCGGCGTCGACGTCCCCCAGGCGGGTCGGGATCTGCGGGGCCTCCAGCTCGGTGAAGCTGAGCCCCTTCTTGTCGGTGATGTCGGAGAGCTTGGCGTTGGCGCCGACCCCGGCCTTCAAGTCGATGAGCTTGTGGTCGGCGAGCAGCTTGAGGGCGCGGCCCTCGTTGGTGGCGTCGTTGGGCACGGCGATCTTGGCGCCGGACTTGATGTCGGAGAGCTTCTTGGCCTTCTTGGAGTAGAGGCCGAGCGGCTCGATCTCGACGTTGACGACGGGCACGATGTGCGTCTTGTTCTTCTTGTTGAACTCGTCCAGGAACGGCTTGTGCTGGAAGAAGTTGGCGTCGACGTCGCCGTTCTCGGTGGCCGT
Source organism: Streptomyces sp. NPDC057654 (assembly GCF_042800135.1). NCBI lineage: Bacteria > Bacillati > Actinomycetota > Actinomycetes > Kitasatosporales > Streptomycetaceae > Streptomyces > Streptomyces sp. NPDC057654. Next base: position 3,368 of record NZ_JBHVHQ010000284.1, read on the forward strand.
GTTGGGGAGGTTGTAGTCGTTGAACTCCTTGACCTCCAGGTCGAGCCCGGCCTGCTTGGCCAGCTTGTCCTTGACGTAGTCGAGGATGACGGCGTGCGGGGTGGGGCTGGCGGCCACGACGAGCTTCGCGTCGGGGTCGCCCTTCTTGCCGCCGGAGTCGGTGTCGGAGGGCGCGCTGCACGCGCTGAGGCCGATGGTCAGCGCCGCGGCGACGGCGACGGCTGCGGAGATCTTGATGGTGTTGCGCACGAAGAGTGCCTCTTTCTCATCTCACGAATTGGTGCGCCCGGCGAAGGGTCCGGGCTCGTGGGCGTACGGGTGCGGGGCGGGGCCCGCGCGGGTCATGGCTTGGCGGTCGTGGCCTCCTGGGCGCTCCGGCCCGGCCAGGGCAGCCGGACGCGTACGGGCGACTGGGCGCGGGAGGTGCCGCGCGGGGCCAGCCGGCGCGCGGCGAGGTCGCCGAGGAGCTGGACGAGGGTGACGATGACGATCAGCACAATGACGGTGACGATCATCAGGCCGGTCTCGAAGCGCTGATAGCCGTAGACGATGGCGAGGTTGCCGAGGCCGCCCGCGCCGATCGCGCCGGCGATGGCGGAGTAGCCGATGAGCGCGATCACGGTGGTGGTGAGCCCCGCGACGATGGAGGGCAGTGCCTGCGGCAGCAGGACCTTGAGGACCAGCGTCCAGGTGCCGCCGCCCATCGACTGCACGGCCTCGATCAGGCCGTGGTCGACCTCGCGGACGGCGGTCTCCACGAGCCGGGCGAAGAAGGGGATGCCGCCGATGGCGAGGGCGACGACCGCGGCGCTGGGGCCGATGGAGGTGCCCACGACGAAGCGGGTGAAGGGGATCAGCACGACCATCAGGATGATGAACGGTATCGAGCGGCCCACGTTCACGACGGCGCCGACGGCCTTGTTCGCCACCACGTTCTGGAGCAGCCCGCCGCGGCCGGTGAGGACCAGCAGGACGCCGAGCGGCAGTCCGACGACGATGGTCCACACGGTGGCCCACAGGACCATGAAGAGGGTGTCGAGACAGGCGTCGGACAGCAGGGGCTGCATCTCGGACCAGGTCATTTGGCACCGTCCTTCTGAAGTCCGGCGGCCTCCTGGAGCCCGTCGGCGTCGTCGGTGCCGGTCACGGCCGCGACCTCGACCTGGAGCCCCTGTTCGCGCAGGAAGCCGATGGGGACGACGTTCTCCTCGAAGCGGCCGGGCAGCTCGATGCGCATCCGGCCGACCTGCTTGCCCGCGACGGTGTCCATCGCGGCGCCCAGGATCGAGATGTCGATGTTGTACGTACGGGAGAGCTGGGAGATGACCGGCCGGGTGGCGGCCTCGCCGAGGAAGGTGACGTCGACGACGGTGCGGTCCGTGCCGGACGGCTCGCCGCCGACCGGGAAGAGCTCCGCGGCCAGCTCCGAGCCGGGGGTGGCCAGCAGTTCGGAGACGGTGCCGGATTCGACGACGCGGCCGCCCTTCATGAGGGCCGCGGAGTCGCAGATGGTCTTCACGACGTCCATTTCGTGGGTGATGAGCAGCACGGTCAGGCCGAGCTGCTGGTTGAGGTCGCGCAGCAGCTGGAGGATCGAGCGGGTGGTCTCGGGGTCGAGGGCGGAGGTCGCCTCGTCGGAGAGCAGCACCTTGGGGTCGCCGGCGAGGGCGCGGGCGATGCCGACGCGCTGCTTCTGGCCGCCGGAGAGCTGGGCGGGGTACGCCTTGGCCTGGGCGGCGAGGCCGACGAGGTCGAGCAGTTCCAGCGCCTTGCGGGTGCGCTCCTTGCCGGAGACGCCGAGGATTTCGAGCGGCAGCTCGACGTTGTCGCGCACGGTGCGCGAGGAGAGCAGGTTGAAGTGCTGGAAGACCATGCCGATGCGGCTGCGGGCCTGGCGGAGCGCGGCATTGGCGCGCTGTCTGCGTCCGGCGAGGGCGGTGAGGTCCTGGCCGGCCACGGTGACCGTGCCGGAGCTGGGGCGCTCCAGGAGGTTCACGCAGCGGATGAGGGTGGACTTTCCGGCACCGCTCCGGCCGACGACGCCGTAGACCTCGCCCTCGCGGACGTGCAGGTCGACTCCGTCGAGCGCGGTGACCTCGCGGCCGCGCGAGCGGTAGACCTTGGTCAGGTCTGTCGTGGTGATCACAGGGGTTTCCGTCACTGTCGAGTGCGTGGCGCGGGGGCGCCGGGCACGGGCATGCATTGCGGAGCGCGGCAGCGGGGATCCCGGCGGGGCGCGGGGGCGCGGTCGGGGGTTCCGGTGACGCGGGGCGTTGCCGGCCGGTACGGGCGGGGCGCGTACGGTCACGGCTTCATGGCTCACGGTCTCGCTTCGGGGCGCGAGGCTCGGACAGGGGCCCTCAGCGGTCACACATTCGACACAGGCAACGAGCACCGGGCGTCGTCATCGCCTCGGTCGCAAGGGTGCGGCTGCTCGTCGTGGTCATGCCGTCAAGTAAAACAGACGCGCGCGCGGCCCGATCAAGCATGTCCACATTTTGGACGCTCTCGACCGACCTGTGGACATTTTCCATCGACCCCCGCCCCTTTCCGGCGGGACCCCGGCCCGCTCCGGCGGGGCGCGCGGACCTTTCCGGCGGGGCGCGCGGAGCCCGGCGACGGCCGTCCGCGGGCGGCCGATTAGAGTCGGCGCATGCCTGTCACGCCCGCTCCCTCCGCCCGTACCGCGCGGAGGCCCCGGTGATCACCGCCCTGACCGTCGCGGTCGGCGTGTGCGCGCTCGCGCTGGCCGCGTGGTGCGGCTTCGCCGCCTACCGCGACCAGCCCACCAAGGACTGGCACTTCATCGGCATGGCCGTGGTGTCGCTGCTCGCCATCGCCCAACTGGTCGTCGGAATAGTTCAGTTGGCAAGCGGTGAGAAGCCGGACCAGGGGCTGCCGATCTTCCTGGCGTATCTGATCGGCTCGGCGGTGTGCGTACCGGCGGCGGGCTTCATGTCGCTCTCGGAGCGGACCCGCTGGGGCTCGGTGACGGTCGCGGCGGGCGGCGTCATCCTGGCCGTGCTGGAAGTGCGGCTCTACGACATCTGGGGAGGCTGACGATGCCCGACTCCGCGACGACAGCACGCTCGAACGGAGGGGTCGACGAGACCGGAGAGCCGGGGCGGCCCGGCCGGAAGCCCGGGTTCGATCTCGGCCACGGCCCCGGCCGGCTGCTGGTGTGGCTCTACGGCGTCTTCACGGTCGCGGCGGCGTCCCGCTCGATCGTCCAGATGATCATGGACTTCGGGCGGGCGCCGCTCGCGTACGTGCTCTCGGCCATCGCCGCCGTGGTGTACGCCTTCATCACGTACTCCCTGGTGCGCGGCGGCGAGGGCGCGCGCCGGGCGGCGCTGGTGTGCTGCGCCGCCGAGCTGGCGGGGGTGCTGGTCGTCGGCACCTGGACGCTGGTTGCGCCGTCCGCCTTCCCCGACGCGACGGTCTGGTCGGACTACGGCATGGGGTACCTCTTCATCCCGGTCATCCTGCCGGTGACCGCGATGGTCTGGCTCCGCAAGGCGAAGCGCTGACGCGCCTGCCCGCTTGACGCGTCTGTCCGCATGACGCGCCTGCCCGCCGGCCGGACGACCGCCCCCAAGCGGCCGCCCGGCCCGACCGCCGCCGCGCTCAGGCGCTGGTCACATACGAATCCGCGTCGGCGGCCTTCTCCAGGGTCACCAGGGTGAGCTGCCGGCTGACCTCCTCACGGGAAACCGGCGCGTAGCCGTACTTCCGGTAGAGGCGCAGATTGCCCTCGTTGCGGTGGCCGGTCAGCAGCCGGTACCGCTTGGCCGCCCACTCCTGCGCGAGCCGCTCCTCGATCGCGGCGAGCAGCCGGCCGCCGAGCCCGTGCCGCTGCATGCGCGGATGGACGATCAGCTTGTCGATGCTCGCGGTGCCGTCCGCGTCGACCGTGCCCCGCACCGAGCCGACGACTTCCCCGCCGAGCCGGGCCACGAGCACGCACCCGGCGCCCAGTTCGGCGCGCACGTCGTCGAGGGACTGGGTGAGCGGTTCGATGGAGTAGTCGCCGTACAGCGCGGCTTCTCCCTGGTAGCAGAGATACTGGAGTTTGAGGATCTGCTCGACGTCGTGCTCGGTCGCCGCAGAGATGGTCACGCTCATGCCCATGTGCGCATGCCTCCCTTTTCGGTGCCGCTCGGGCCGGAGCGACGCCGAGGGTTGGACGTCGTCTCCGTGGCGACGATTGTCTACCGCTCCTTTCCCCAGGGGTCAGGAGCGGCAACCTCCGCCGTGAGCATTCTGCGCAGGCATCCCAGGCAACGGGAACGGACCGGCCCCAAAGATCCTTGTGAGATACCCAACTCCCCTGCGATTTCCCGGTACGTAGGGTCGGTTTTGGACAGAAGTGCGTCGAGCAGCCGGGGGCACCGGCCGGGCAGCCGCCGCACGGCGGCCCGCAGCGCGCGCCGCTCCTCGGCGGCCAGCACCTCGCTCTCGACCTCGGATTCCGCCCCGGCGTACGGGCCCGGGTGCGCGCTCCCCTGGGCCGGCGCGCCCACCTGCTCGTACGGCACCTCGCGGCGGGCCCGGCGGCGGGCGTCGCGCGCCTCGGTCCGTACGGCCGTGCGCAGCCAGGCGGCGGGTTCGGCCGGCGGCCCCGTCCTGCGGGTGCGCTCCAGCAGCCGCAGCCAGACGCCCTGTTCGAGGTCGGCCGCTTCGATACCCGCCGCGTGCGCCTCGGCCCGGGCCTCGGCCGCGAGCAGCGGGCTCAACTCCTCCAGGATGTTCATGCCGGGCGGGACGTGGCCGCGACGACGTGCGGTTGCCGATCCGGCCACGCCCCACCCGTGTGGGTAAGGCGGCGTTCCCGCCTTGACGCCTCTCTACTGCTGTCTATTCCGCTCTACTGCGCCATGGCGTCTCAGCGCTTGCGGAAGGCGTCCCGGGCGAGCACCGCGGTGTCGCAGTTGTCGGAGAAGATCCCGTCGATGCCCGTCTCGAAATACACCTGGAACGCGCCGAAGGCGTCGCCGTAGGCGTTCGGGTCGCTGCCGCGCCGGAAGTCGGCGGGCAGGAAGGTGTTCTCGTTGCGCATCGTGTACGGGTGCAGGATCAGTCCGGCAGCGTGCGCGTCGCGCACCAGGGTCGTGGGCTTCGTCAGCCTGCCGTCCTTGTCCCGGGGGATGATCAGCAGCAGCGTCGGCCCGATGCCCTGCGCGAAACCGGCGACCCACTCCAGCCCGTCGGGGGTGATCAGGTCGGCGACGGTGCGCGGGTCCTTCGCCACGACGAAGTCCCAGGGACGGGTGTCCGCGGCGTCGAGCAGCAGCACCTTCGGGGCGGACGCGCCGAGCCGGCCGAGCCGCTGGAGGCTGCTGGGCTCGAAGGACTGGAGGAAGGTGTGCCCGTTGCGGCCGGCCCGTCCGTAGCGGCGCAGCAGCCTGACGAGACGTTCCTCCAGCCCGAGGCCGATGCCGCGGAAGTACGTGGGGTGCTTGGTCTCGACGTGCAGCCAGATCCGCCGCCCGCGCTTGCGGCCCTGCTCCTCGGCCCATTCGAGGACCTCTTCGTAGGTGGGCACCTCCCAGCGCCCGTCGTAGAGGGTGTTGTGCTGGCGGGTGCCCGGAATGCGCTCCTTGGCGCGCAGCGTCTTGAGCTCCGCGAGCGTGAAGTCCTCGGTGAACCAGCCGGTGATCTTGGTTCCGTCGACGGTCTTCGTGGTCTTGCGGTGCGCGAACTCGGGGTGCGCGGAGACGTCGGTGGTGGCGGTGATGTCGTTCTCGTGACGGCATACGAGATGTCCGTCCTTGGTGGGGACGACGTCCTGCTCGATGACGTCCGCCCCGTTGTCCAGGGCGAACTGGTACGAGCCGAGCGTGTGCTCCGGGCGGTAGCCGCTGGCGCCGCGGTGGCCGACGACCGTGGGCGTCGGCAGGTCGCGGTACGGGCCGTGGCCGGTGTGCGCGCCGCGCGAGTCGCCGCGCGGCGCCGCTCCGGCGGTTCCCGCGGCGCCCAGCACCGCGGCCCCCGCCCCGAGGGCGGCCGCCCCCAGGAG
>NZ_JBHVHQ010000285.1:0-9381 GCF_042800135.1 Streptomyces sp. NPDC057654
GTGGGGGAGGCCCACGGAACGGCGGTGCTGCGGCGGCTCGGGGTGCTGCGCGAGCGCGTCGCCGCGCTCGTGGAGCACCGCAGCGCCGACGACCCGACGGCCGACGACCCGCTGCGCGGACTGTACGTGTCGCCGGAGACGGCCCAGCGGCTGGCGGCCGAGCCGGGGCCGCAAGCCGTAGGGCCGGGCGACCTGCGGCCCGACGGCCTGGTCGAGGAGGCAGCGGGCGCCGCCGACAGCTCCGACCGGCTGGACCGGCTGGACCGGCTGGACCGGCTCAGCGAGCGGTTCGGCCTCTCGCCGCTGGACGCGCACATCCTGCTGGCCGCGCTCGCCCCCGACGCCGACCGCGGCTTCGAGCCGCTGTACGGCTATCTCAACGACGACGTCGGCCGCCGCCGCGCCACGGTCGCCCTCGCCCTGGATCTCGCGGGCACCGGCCCGTACGACGCCGCCGCCCGCGCCCGCTTCCACCCGGCCGCGCCGCTCATCTCGGGCGGCCTGCTGGCCGTCGAGGACGAGGACCGGCCGCTGCCGGGCCGGGCGCTGCGGGTGCCGGAGCGGGTGGTGGCGCATCTGCTGGGCGACGACGCGCTCGACGGCGGCCTCGGCGCGGCGGGCGTCCGGCTCGTGCCGCCGCATGCCGCGGACGCGGGTCCGTTCGCGGCCCGGCTCGCCGCGCTCGCCGGGGCCGGGCCGCTCGCCGTGCATCTGCGGGAGCGCCGCCCCGGCACCGCGGCCGGGCCCGCCACGGACGCGCTCGCCGCCGCCGGGCTGCCCGTACTGCGCTACGACCCGTCGCGCGCGGAGCAGGAGCCCGTACGGATCGCGCCCCTGCTGGTGCGGGAGGCGCGGCTGCGCGGGGCCGCCCTGGTCGTGGGGCCGGTGCCGGAGCGGCCGGGGCCGCTGATCGAGGCGCTGGCCGTGCCGGACGCCACGGTGGTCTGCTTCGGCTCGGAGCCGTACGACCCGGGGTGGGCGCCGGAGGTGCCGCTGGTCGGAATGGACGCGCCGCAGGACGCCGTGGACCTGGTGGGCGTGTGGTCGGCGGAGCTGGGCGTCGAGGGAGAAACAACCGCATCCGGCTTCGAGCTGGCCGAGACGGTGGCCGCGTACCGGCTCAGCGCCGCGCAGATCCGCCGGGCCGCCCGTACCGCGACCGCCCTCGCCGCCTTCGACGGCGGTCCGCTCACCGCGGCCCATGTGCAGCACAGCGCGCGGCAGCAGTCCGCGCCGCTGCTGGACCGGCACGCGCGGCGGGTGCGCCCGGCGGTCGGGTTCGGCGATCTGGTGCTGCCGGAGGAGCCGCTCGGGATGCTGCACGAACTGACGCAGCGCGCCCGCCACCGGGAGCAGGTGCTGGGCCAGTGGCGGCTGCGTACGGGCGGCGGGCGCGGGCGCGGCGTGGTCGCGCTGTTCGCGGGCGAGTCGGGCACCGGAAAGACGCTGTCGGCGGAGGTCGTGGCCGGGGAGCTGGGCCTGGACCTGTATGTGGTGGACCTGTCCGCGATCGTCGACAAGTACGTGGGCGAGACCGAGAAGAACCTGGAGCGGATCTTCGTGGAGGCGGACCGTACGGACGCGGTGCTGCTCTTCGACGAGGCCGACGCGGTCTTCGGCAAGCGCTCGGAGGTCAAGAGCTCCCACGACCGGTACGCCAACCTGGAGAGCGCCTATCTCCTCCAGCGGCTGGAGTCCTTCGACGGGGTGGCGGTGCTGACCACCAATCTGCGGGCCAACATCGACGACGCGTTCACCCGCCGCCTGGACCTGGTGGTGGACTTCCCGTTCCCGGACGAGACGCAGCGCGTCGCGCTGTGGGAGGGCTGCCTGGCGTCGACGCCGTGCGAGCCGGAGCTGGGACTGGACGTGTGCGCCAAGGAGTTCGAGCTGTCCGGCGGCGGAATCCGCAGCGCGGCGGTGACGGCCGGGTACCGGGCGGCGGCGCGCGGCGGGCCGGTGTCGGCGGCGGACGTCCGGGCGGGGGCGGAGCGGGAGTACCGCAAGATGGGCCGCTTGGTGCCGGGCCCGGCGATGGTGTGGACGTAGCCCGGCACGTCGGAAGAGAGCGCCCGGTCCGGAGGAGAACCTCCCGGCCGGGCGCTGTCGTCGATCCGTTCTCGCCGTGGTGGACCGCTACTTCGCGACGATCATCCAGGCCATGTTCCCGGGGGCGTGGTTGTCGCACCCCTGGGTGGTCGCGCCCTTGTCGTTCGCCATGTTGAAGACGCACGAGCCGTCGTCGACGCTGACGATGCGCTTGCGGCCCTCGTCGCCGGGCGCGTCCACGAGCCGCCACTTCTGGTTGACCCGCAGGTTGCCCGTCTTCAGGTCCTTCGGCTCGGCGTGCATGATCTGGAGCAGGTTGGTGTGGAAGCCGTCCGGGTTGACCAGCTTGTCCAGGATGGCGCCGGGGGCGCTGGCGGACTCCAGCGCGTACGTGTTGTCGTCCTTGTAGTGGTGCAGGATCCACATCTGGTTCTTGCCGTACTTGTCGCCCGTCCACTTCGGGTCCTGGCCGACCTGCGTGCCGTTCTGCTGCTTGCCCTCGTTGGCCTGGAGGTACCAGCCGGTGCCGGACTTGTCCTTGATGGTGTACAGCTTCGGGCCGGCGGGCTTCTTGTGACCGCCGCCGCCACCGCCGCCGCCCTTCTTCTTGTCCCCGTCATCGTCGTCGTGCTTGTCGGGGGTGGGCGTCGTGGTCGGCTCCTGGCTCGGCGGCGGGCTCGGGGCCTTCGACATCTCGCCCTGGGGGAGCTTGGTCATCTCCCCCTGCTTCTCACGGGCCTGGGTGGAGACGCCCGGTTTGTGCTGGAACCAGAGCACCAGGAAGATCATGAGCAGGGCGAGCAGCAGGCCCAGGATCGCCATCAGCCAGCGCGGCAGGATCGACGGCTGCACGTACGTACCGCGCAGCTCGGTGGGTTGCGCGACCCCGGCCCGCAGCACGGACAGCGTGAACGGGTGCTTACGGGTGCCGCCGACCCAGCTGATGGACCCGGCCTTGACGCGCAGCAGGGCGAACCCGGCGCGTCCGGGCGCGACCTGGACGGAGCCCGGGTCGGGGTCGACGGAGAGCGAGTCGCCGTTGTCGCGGGTGGAGAAGGAGGCGGTCAGCGGCTGGTTGCCGAGGTTGTCGACGGCGACCTGCGCCGTGGCGCGCCATCTGCCGCGCACGATGAGCGGCACCAGGTCGGTGTTCATCTCGGCGAACGCGCCGACGGTGATCTGCCCCTCGGCGACGTCGGCGGCCTGCGGCTGCTCGCGCGGCAGCACCCGCACACCGAACGGGACGGGCCCGGCCTTGGCGTCGGAGGTGCGCGGCGGGGCGAAATCGACCTGGGCGGTGCCCTCGGCGCCCGGATAGAGCCGCAGCACATCCGGCTCGACCCGCCCCCAGCCCGCCGCGTCGCCCACCAGCGACAGCCGGTACTCCTCGACGGTGTCCCCCGTATTGCGCACACGCAGGCGCACACCGGCGCTGGATCCGGGGTCGACAGAGGTCGCGGCCGGTTCCAGTGAAGTCCACATGCTCACCGTCGACAGTCAACGCGACGGGCGCCCCGTGTGACGCGTACACACGGGCAGCATCGAGGGCAGCCATCCATGCCCGATCAGTCCTTGCGGCTACGGGCCCGGCAGTGCGGTCCTGACGGGCCGCACCCTCACGGCGGCGGGCCGCCGACACCATCTGGGCACATTAGACGGCGCGGCGGATTTCGGCTGGTACGCGAGGGCAGAAGTGGGGGCAGCGGTGCTGCCTTCACGGCCGGTCGCCGGTGCTTCGGCCGGTCCGGCTCCGTCACGCCCTTCCCTACGCCACCGGGTCCGCCGCCTCCGCGGCCTCCGCCGCGGCGAGGAGGGCCGCGACCTCCGCCGCCTCGTGGGTGGTGTGGCCCTGGAGGTCGGCGAGGGCGGTGCGGAGGGTGGTGAGGGCTTGCCTGCGGGCGCCGGTCTGGAGGAGGGCCCGGCCTTGGGCGGCGCGGGCGAGGCCGCGGCAGAAGGCGTCGCCGAGGCCGTGCTCCATGGTGAGGGCCTTCTCGGCGCGGGCGAGAGCCGCCTCGGGGCGGGCGGCGGCCAGTTCGGCGTGGGCGAGGCGCGCCCAGCAGACGGCTTCCCAGCGCAGGTCGCGGGCGGTGTGGTGGCGGCGGCGGGACTCGTGCAGGTACTGGAGGGCGTCGGCGGTGCGGCCGTCGGTCAGGGCGGTGCAGCCCGCCTGGTAGAGGACGTGGGCGAGGGTGTCGGGGCGGCCCAGTTCGCGGGCGCGGGTCACCGCCTCGTGGGTGGCGACGGCCGCCTCCGCCGTGCGGCCCAGCGCGCTGTACGCGCGGGCCTGGTACGCGCGGACGTGCGCGGCGTCGCTGTCGGAGCCCATGGCCTCGAAGAGCGCGTGGGCCTGCTCGAAGGGCGGGACGGCCTCGGCCGGGCGGCCGCGCGCGGCGAGGACGATGCCCAGGTCGTGCGCCGCCTCGGCGCACGTGAGCCGGTCCCCCGCCCGTTCCGCCAGCAGCAGGCTCTCGCGGAGCGCGCTCTCCGCGCTCTCGTACGTCTGGATGCCGTGGTGGGGCGCGCCGAGCAGCCGCAGGACGCGGGCCGCGCTGCGGTCGTCGCCGTGTTCGCGGGCGGCGGCCAGGGCCTCGTGCGCGAGCGGCTCCAGATCGTCCCGGCCCGCGGTGCCCTGCACCAGGTTCGCCCAGGCGACGAGCAGGTCCACGGCCGGGCGCAGGGCGGTGCCGGTGCCGCCGACGGCCTGCCGTACCGCACCGTGCAGCTGCGGATGGGCGTTCCAGAGCCATTCGCGGGCCGCGTCCGCGTCGGCCAGGTCACGGCCCGGCGCGGACGGCCGGAGCAGATGGTCGGGGACCACGCTGTGCGGGCGGATGCGCCGCATCGCGGTGATGACCGTCGCCAGTACGTGGTCCAGCTGCCGGCGCAGCGCCGCGGACCGCTCCTCGGGGCCGTCGGCGCTCTCGCTCTGCCGCCGCCCGAAGAGTTTCAGCAGGTCGTGGTAGCCGTAGCGGTTGCCGAAGCGCACCTCGACCAGCCCGGCGTCGACGAGGTGCTCCAGCATCCGCTCCGCCTCGGCCGCCGCCACGCCCAGCAGCTCCGCCACCGAGGCCGAGCTGAAGGCCGGCACGTCGGCGAGGGACGCCAGGCGGAACGCGCGGGCCAGGTCGTCGGTGAGCGCCGCGTACCCGAGCCGGAAGGCGCTCTCCACGCCGAGGTCGTCGACGCGCAGCTCGTCCAGGCGGCGCCGCTCGTCGCGGAGCCGCTCCGCGAGGTCGGCCACGGCCCAGCTCGGCCGGGCCGCCAGCCGGGCGGCCGCGATCCGTACGGCGAGCGGCAGCCGGCCGCAGGCCGCGATCAGTTCACGGGCGGCGACCGGTTCGACGGCGACCCGGTCGGGCCCGGCGATGGCCGAGAGCAGGGCGAGCGCGTCCCGTTCGGGCAGCAGTTCCACGTCCACCAGGCGCGCGCCGGGCAGGGTGATCGTCCGCGACCGGCTGGTGACGAGCACCGCGCAGCCCAGGGCGCCCGGCAGCAGCGGGCGGACCTGCTTGGTGTCGCGGGCGTTGTCGAGGAGTACGAGCATCCGCCGGCCCGCGAGCAGCGAGCGGTACAGCGCGGCCTGCTGCTCCAGCCCGTCCGGCAGTTCGGCGTCGGCGACGCCCAGCGTGCGCAGGAAGTGGGACAGCGCCGCGCAGCCGCTCATGGCGTCCGGGTCGCCGCCGCGCAGATCCACGTACAGCTGCCCGTCGGGGAACGCGGAGCGCACCGCGTGCGCGGCGTGCACGGCGAGCGCCGTCTTGCCGACCCCGGCCAGCCCCGTGAGCGTGGCGACCGGCACGGCCCGCCCGTCCGCCGCCAGCAGCGTGTCGCACAGCGCCCCGACGACCGCCTCCCTGCCGACGAAGTCGGCTATGTCGTACGGGAGTTGGGCGGGGAGCGGCATACGGTGCGCAGACGGGCCCGTCGATTCCGCGGGCACGGGTTCGGGGTGGTCAGGGTCGGGGTCCTCCGCCGGAGGCTCCGCCTGCCGCGGGACCCTGCCCTCTGGGATCTGCGGGGTCTGCGGGAGCTCCGGGGCCTCCGGCGCCGCCGGTATCCCCGGCTCCCCCGCCAGCACCGTGGTGTGCAGCGCCGCCAGCTCCTGCCCCGGCTCGACCCCGAGCTCCCCGGAGAGGGTGCGCCGCGTCGCCGCGTACACCGCCAGCGCCTCCGCCTGCCGCCCGCCGCGGTGCAGCGCCTGCATCAGCAGCCCCTGGGCGCGCTCGCGCAGCGGGTGCTCCGCCGCGAACGCCCGCAGCTCCGCCACCGTGTCCGCGTGCCGCCCCAGCTGGAGGGCGAAGTCGAAGCAGTCCTCGATCGCCGTGACGCGCAGCTCGCCGAGCCGGTCGCGCTCCCGCTCCGCGTACGGGCCGGGGAGCCCGGCCAGCGCCGTGCCGTCCCACAGGGCGAGGGCGCGGCCCAGCTCCCGGTGGCCGGCGGCCGGGTCCCCGGCCGTGCGGGCGCGCGCGGCGGCGGCGAGCCGCAGCTCGAACTCGGCGGCGTCCAGCCGCCCGGCCGGCACCCGCAGCGCGTAGCCGTCCGGCGTCGACACCAGCAGCCGGCTGGGCTCGTGCTTGCGCCGCGCGGGCTCCAGCAGGGACCGCAGCCGCGAGATGTACGTCCGTACGGTGCCGACCGCGCGCGGCGGCGGGTCCTCGCCCCACAGCGCCGTCATCAGATCGACGAGCGAGGCGGAGCGCCCGTCGCGCAGCAGCAGCACCGCGAGGGCGGCCCGCTGCTGCGGCGAGCCGAGCGCCAGCGGGCGGCCGTCCAGCTCCGCGCGTACGGGTCCGAGCAGCTGGAACCGGGGCGCCGCGCCCGGCCCGTCCTCGTCGCTGTACACAGCCCGCCCGTGCTCCTCGTCCTCGTCCTCGTAGTCCGCGTGGTCCGCGTGGTCCGCGTGGTCCTCGTGGTTCGCGTAGTCCTCGTATCGTCGGCGCGTCTCGCGTTGCCCTTTTGTACTCACGTTCTACTCACGTTCGCCCACAGACGCTACTCCAGGCGCTGCCCAGCGCACTCGTCGGCCGCCGGAAGGGGCCTCGGCGATGCGACATGTACGCCTTTGCCCCATTGCCTCTTCGGCTGTCAAGAGGGCCCCTGGTGCCACTGGTGTCCATTCGGGCAATGACCCCTGCCCCCGACGACGTCCGTTCGCTCCTTCGGGCCGCCGGGCCGATACGCCATCGTCGATACCGGACGATCGTCACCACTGGTCAGGACGGGGCGAGTCAGGCCAGGCCATGGGGAGCGCACCGGAGAGATATCACCGTCAACGGGAGAGATATCACCGTCCTTCGCCGTCCCGCCGCTGCCCCGTGCCACCAACTTCACCGTCGCAAGGAGTTCAGCCCCCATGCCCTCTTACCTGTCCCCCGGCGTATACGTCGAAGAAGTCGCCAGCGGATCGCGCCCCATCGAGGGCGTCGGCACCTCCGTCGCGGCCTTCGTCGGTCTGGCGCCGGTCGGTCCGGTCAATGAGCCGACGCTGGTGACGAACTGGTCGCAGTACGTGGCGTCCTTCGGTGAGTTCACCGACGGCTACTACCTCGCGCACGCCGTCTACGGCTTCTTCAACAACGGCGGCAGCGCCGCGTACGTCATCCGGGTCGGCGGCACGGACCAGTCCGCGGGCGGGAACGGCGGCGCGCAGGGCGAGAAGGCGTCGAACGGCCTGGTCAAGGAGCTCGTCGCCGGGGAGCCCGCGGCGCTCGGCTCGTTCAAGGTCTCCGCGATCGCCGGCGGCTCGATCAGCGTCGAGGTGCAGGACGTCGAGGGCGAGGGCGCCGCCGACCGGTTCAAGCTGGTCGTCAAGGACGGCGAGAAGGCCGTCGAGAGCTTCGACGTGAGCGCGAAGAAAAGCGCGCGGAACTACGTCGTCACGCAGGTCAAGCAGCGCTCCAAGCTGATCGTCCTCGAAGAGGCCGCCCCGGCCGCGCAGCTCGCGAAGCCCGACGCGCAGACCGTCGCCCTCGCCCCGGCCGTGCCGGCCCCCGCGCCCGCCGCCGCGCCGAACGCCGGCGCCGAGCTGGAGCAGCTCGCCCCCGGCCGGTTCATCGGCGACTCCGCCGACCGTACGGGCTTCGGCGGGCTGGAGGCGCTCGACGAGATCAACATGGTCGCCGTGCCCGACCTGATGGCCGCCTACCAGCAGGGCCTCATCGACCTGGAGCACGTCAAGGCCGTACAGCTCGGGCTGGTCGCGCACTGCGAGCTGATGGGCGACCGGATGGCCATCCTGGACCCGCCGCCGTCGCTCGGCGCCCGGCAGATCCGCCAGTGGCGGCAGGAGGTCGCCGGGTACGACTCCCGGTACGCCGCCCTCTACTACCCCTGGATCAAGGTCTTCGACCCGGCCACCGGCCAGACCAAGACCGTGCCGCCGTCCGGCCACATGTCCGGCGTCTGGGCGCGCAACGACTCCGAGCGCGGCGTGCACAAGGCCCCCGCCAACGAGATCGTGCGCGGCGCCGTCGACCTGGAGCTCCAGATCACCCGCGGCGAGCAGGACCTGCTCAACCCGATCGGCGTGAACTGCATCCGCGCCTTCCCCGGCCGCGGCATCCGCATCTGGGGCGCGCGCACCCTGGCGTCCGACCCGGCCTGGCGCTACCTGAACGTCCGCCGGTACTTCAACTACCTCGAAGAGTCGATCCTCATCGGCACCCAGTGGGTCGTCTTCGAGCCCAACGACCAGGCGCTGTGGGCGCGCATCCGCCGCAATATCTCGGCGTTCCTGGTCAACGAGTGGCGCGCGGGCGCGCTGTTCGGGACGCGGCCCGAGGACGCGTTCTACGTGAAGTGCGACGAGGAGACCAACCCGCCGGAGTCGGTGGACGTCGGCCGGGTCGTGTGCGAGATCGGCATCGCGCCGGTGAAGCCCGCCGAGTTCGTGGTGTTCCGGCTGGCGCAGTTCTCCGGCGGCGGCGGCGAGCTGGAGGAGTAACCCGCCCCGGCCGCGTTCACAGCAGCAGCCTTAGCCGCAGCAGCCGCCCCGTACAAGCCTTGGAACAGAAGGAAGAGTGAACTCCCTTGTCGCTTCAGCCCGGTGACGCCCTCACCACACATAATTTCGGCCTCCAGATCGACGGCGTGATGGTCGAGTACCTCCAGGAGGTCAGCGGCCTGACGATGGAGCAGGACGTCATCGAGTACCAGCAGGTCTCGGCGGACGGCAAGCCCGTCGTCAAGAAGATGCCCGGCACCAAGAAGGCCGGCGAGGCCACGGTGACGCGCGGCATGACCCAGTCCTCCGCGTTCAGCCAGTGGATCAACCAGTCCATCGCCGGTGACATGGGCTCCGCCCGCAAGAACGCCACCATCATGATGATGGAC
>NZ_JBHVHQ010000286.1:0-9346 GCF_042800135.1 Streptomyces sp. NPDC057654
GGCCCCGCCTGGGCCCGACCCGCGCCCGGAGGGCGACTGTCGCCCACCGCGTCCACAACGCCGGGCGGCGGCCCCCCCCCATTTTCCGGCCCACCGCGGGGCCGCCCCCGGCGAACCGCACGATGGAACAGCACGGCACCGGAAGGAAGTGACGGCCCCCGTGGCCTCGCACCGCAAGCCCAAACGGCCCCGGCCGTACTCGCTCACCGGCCCCACCGCACGCACCGCGGCGACCCTCGCCCTCGCGGGCGCCGCCACCGGCACCGCGCTGGAAGGCACCGGCCACGCCGCGCCCCGGCCCACCCCGGCCCAGGTCAAGACGGAGGTGGACCGCTACTACCAGGAGGCGGAGGCGGCCGCCGAGCGGTACAACGGCGCGAAGGAGAAGGCGCGCGCCGCCGAGGACTCGCTGGACGAGCTCCGCGACGAGGCCGCGCGCAAGACGGCGGGGCTCAACTCGGCCCGTAACGCGCTGGGGTCGTACGCCACGGCGCAGTACCGCGACGGCGGCCTCTCCCCCGAGATCCGGCTCGCGCTCTCCTCCTCCCCCGACCAGTACCTCGACCGCGCCGCGCGCGCCGACCACATGGCGGGGCGGCAGGCCGCCGTCGTGGAGCGCGTCGAACACGAACTGCGCGGCGTACAGCAGGTGCGGACCGCCGCCGACGCCCAACTGGCCCGCCTCAAGGACTCCCAGGCCGAATTGGGCGTGCACAAACGATCCGCCGAGGGGAAGCTGGACGCCGCGAAACGACTCCTGGGGGAGCTGACGGCCGAACAGCGCGCGAGCGTGCAGGACGGCGATGCGGGCGGCGGAAGTGGCGGGGGTGGCGCGGCTGGCGCGGGCGCCGGGGGTACGGACCGGAGTACGGCCGTACGGGCGGCGGACCGTTCGGCGGCGCGCGGCGGCGTCCAGGCCCCGACGGAACGGGCGGCGCGCGCGGTGTCCTTCGCGTACGCGGCGCTCGGCAAGCCGTACGTGTGGGGCGCCACCGGCCCGTCCGCGTACGACTGCTCGGGGCTGACGCAGGCCGCGTGGCGGGCGGCGGGGGTGTCGCTGCCACGCACCACGTACACCCAGATCAACGCGGGGTCGAGGGTCGGCCGGTCCGAGCTCACCCTGGGCGACCTGCTGTTCTTCTACTCGGGCGTCAGCCATGTCGGCATCTACGTCGGCGACGGCAAGATGATCCACGCGCCGCGGCCGGGGGCGCCGGTGCGGGTGGCGCCGATCGACCAGATGCCGTTCGCGGGCGCGACGCGCCCGGCATGATCCCGCAGCGCCGGCGGCTTGCCTCAAGCCTTATCTCACGCCATGAACTCCGTGAACTCACACCGTGAGCTGACACCTTGGCGTCGCGCCTTGGGTTCACGCCATATCTCACGCCTTTTCTCACACCTTGAGCTGATGCGTGAGCCACTTGAAGACCTCCGGCACCTGCTTCCGCCAGACGACCGTGCCGTGCCCGCCCGCGCCCTTCGGGATCTTCTCCACGTGCACGGTCGTCGGCGCCTTCGCCGTCTGCTTGAGCGCCACCCCGGCCTGGTACCCGTCGCCGTCCGCGCCCGAGACGAACAGGGCGGTCCGCGGCGGGGTCTTGGCGTGCTGGAGGATCTTCCACGGGTTGTTCTTCTCCCGCAGCACCGGGTCCTTGGCCGTCAGCGCGACGGGCTCGGCGATCGGGTCGTTGTAGCCGGACAGACTCACCCCGGCCCGGTAGCGGTCCGGGTGCGAGACGGCGAGCTTGGCGGCGCAGTGCGCGCCGGCGGAGTACCCGGCGACGGCCCAGCCGTCCGGCTTGGACGCGGCGCGGAAGTTGTCGGTGACCATCTTGCGGACGTCGACGCTCAGCCAGGTGTCGGCGTTGACCTTGCCGGGGACGTTGGCGCAGCCGGTGTCGACGTCGCCGAGCAGCGTGGTGCGCGGCGCGACGAGGATGAACGGCGCCACCTTGCCCCTCTCCATGAGCGGCTTCAGCTGCGTGTTGACGTTCAGCGACCCGAACCACGCCTTGGCCGAGCCGGGGAAGCCGGGCAGCACCTCGACCACGGGGAACGTGCGGTCCTTGTACGCGGGGTCGTCGTACTGCGGCGGCAGCCACACGTAGACCTCGCCGTCCACCCCCGAGATCCGCCCCTTGAGCTGCGTGACCCGCACCCCCGGCCCCATTCGCTGGTCCCCCGCCGGCTTGAACTTCTGCATCACCTTGGGCTCGCGCCTCAGCGACTTGCCGCCGGTGCCGTCCGCGCCGAGGTCGGCGGCCGCGTTGACGTGGTTGCCGGTGCCGAGCAGGTCGTCCCAGTTGTCGAAGAGCCCGTTGGAGTTGTTCACGATCACGAAGACCATGACGACCGCCGTGGTCTGCACGAACAGCAGCATGACGAACCGCGCCACCGCCCGCATCGCCCGCGGTCCGCCTATTCGGCTCCACAGCAGCAGCGGCACCACCAGGGCCGCGATCACCAGCACAATCGACGTCAGGAGGAACGGCGTCCCCGTCAGGCTCATGAAGCTCTCGTTTCCGGATCAAGGGCAGCCGCAGGGGGCAGTGCTGCCAGGGCCCCGTGGGGGCCTTTCGATCGGAAGAGATGGCATACGGACCGCCAGGGTTCCGCTTGTGACAAGAGCTTCACTTATGCGCGCGTCCTGCGCTGGCAGAGCCCGTCCAGCGCCCCGGCAGCAGTGCCGGGACACGCGAAAGCCCCTGGCCCGAGCCAGGAGCTTGAGCGGGTCCGCCGCTACGCGGCGGGGAAATCGCGGCGCTTCACATCGGCGAGGAAAGCGGTCCAGGCGTCCGGGCCGAAGGCCAGGGTCCCGGTCCCGCGATCCTTGGTGTCCCGGAGCTCCACGCCGATGCCTATCCGGCGGGCTTCGACGCACTCGCCGTTCTGGTGGCTGTGGGAGCTCTTGAACCAATCGGGCCGATCAGTGGACATCTGCCGCACTTCCTTAGTCATGGGCCAACTCGTCGGCCGAGCTGACGATCAGCGCCTCCGAGTCCAGGGGGCTCAGCGCTGTTGCTCGTACATGATCGAAAACGCTGTTGTAGTGGGCCGTATCCTCAGGCCCTTCAAGGTAGGCATGGCTCGTAAAGCTCTCCAGAAGCACAACCTCCAGATCCGTCGGAGCCGGGAAGCTGTAGAGCGAGAAGGGCAGCATTCCGCCCTTACAAGCCCCCGCCGAGAACGGTAGTACCTGCAGAGTGACGTTCGGAAGCTGCGCTACCTCGACCAAATGCAGCAGTTGTTCCCGCAATACGTCCCGCCCGCCGATCTGTTGCCGCAGAGCGGCCTCGCCCAGAACCATCCACACGTTGAGCAGTTCGGGCCAGCGTCCCGTCAGCGCCTTCTGGCGTTCCAGCCGCACGCGCACCTTGGTCTGCTGCCCCTCGTCGAGAGGGCCCGTAGAACCACCTTGGATCACCGCGGTCGCGTACGCCTCGGTCTGGAACAGTCCGGGAATGACGCTCGGTTGGAAGCCTCGGCACCCGGCGACCTCTTCCTCCAGACCGATCAGATCGAGAAAGTCCTGCGGCAGCTGATCCTCCAACTCACGCCACCAGCGCCGCCTCCTGCTTTCGCGGGCCAGCGCCAGCCAGCCCTCTCGCACCTTGACGTCCTTGACACCGTAGAAGTCGAGCAGCACGCGCAGATCGAGCTGACGGATTCCGCTTCGCCCGGACTCGATGCGACTGACCTTCGCCGCATGGCAACTGAGCTGTTCGGCAGCATCTTCCAGGTACAGCCCCTTACCCTCGCGCAATCGCCGAAGGTTCGCCCCCAGCACACGGCGACGGACAGTTGGATTTTCCAGCACTGGCATGACGTCCCCTTGACCGATACCTCCGCAGACACCTTTGGCGATCACCAACATACCCAGCGTAGTCATCAGTTCAAGTGAGTTCAGGTGTTTCGCTTGCACCGCGCGAACGGAACACCACACACTACCAAGTGTCACGAATCACTCACCTGACATGACTACCGCGGTCGGGCGACAGCACACCGAACCGCCGACCAGCCACGCACTCTTGAGGGGGCACTCTCGTGTCTGCACCCGGAGAACCGGCGGCAATCGCACCCGCCGTCAACGAGGCCAACCACCGTTTCCCCCGTCACCGCAAAAGCGTCGGTCGCGCACGTGCCGCCCTGCGCGAGCAGCTGGCGATCTGGGGCGTCACCGATGAACCCGCCGAGACAGCGGTGTTGCTGCTCTCCGAACTCGTCACCAATGCCGTCGAGCACGCCAAGGCCTCGCCCGGCCGGGAGATCGGGACTCGGTTCGGGCTCTACGAGGGCGTGTTGCGCCTGGAAGTCGCCGACGCGAATGACGACCTTCCGGTGCCGCGTCCGGCCGCGGACGACGACGAGAACGGCCGCGGACTCGCGCTGGTGAGCGCGCTCGCGGACCGCTGGGGGACGTGCCCGCGCAGGGACGGCATCGGCAAGCGGGTCTGGGTGGAGCTCAAGATCCCGACCGGTGGGGGTGGTGAGCTCACACCGCAGTCATCCGCGGTCAGACCAGCCGCCTGGCGGTGGCCCACCGGGTGAGCTCGTGCCGGTTGGAGAGCTGGAGTTTGCGGAGTACGGCCGAGACGTGGGATTCGACGGTCTTCACCGAGATGAAGAGCTGCTTGGCGATCTCCTTGTACGCGTAGCCGCGCGCGATGAGGCGGAGGACTTCGCGTTCGCGCTGGGTGAGGCGGTCCATGTCCTCGTCGACGGGGGGCGCGTCGGTCGACGCGAAGGCGTCGAGAACGAAGCCGGCCAGCCGGGGGGAGAAGACCGCGTCGCCGTCCTTGACCCGGAAGACGGCGTTGACCAGGTCCGTACCCGTGATGGTCTTGGTGACATAGCCGCGCGCGCCGCCGCGGATGACGCCGATGACGTCCTCGGCGGCGTCGGAGACGGACAGCGCCAGGAAGCGCACGGGCTGCTCCGGGGCGGCCATCAACGCGGCGCAGCGGCGCAGTACTTCGACGCCGCCGCCGCCGGGCAGGTGCACGTCCAGGAGCACGACCTCGGGGCGGGTCGCGGTGATGACGGTGACCGCCTGGTCCACGTCGGCGGCCTCGCCGACGACCTCGACGCCCGTACGCTCCGTCTCCCCGATCTCGGCCTGCACGCCCGTACGGAACATCCGGTGGTCGTCCACCAGCACCACCCGCACCGTACGGCCCTCGTCCGCGCCCGCCGTGCCCGTCGGCTCGCTGCCCGTCGGATCGTTGCCCTGGCTCATCGTCTGTCCCTCGTCATCGTCCGTCGTTCGGCCGCGCGGCCCGCTCACGCCGACCGCTCCATTTCCAGTTCCACCTCGGTGCCGCCGTCCGGCGCGGACCGCAGGCGCGCCGTGCCGCCGTTGCGCTGCATTCTGCCGATGATCGACTCCCGTACGCCCATCCGGTCGCCCGGCACCGCGTCCAGGTCGAAGCCCGGACCCCGGTCCCGTACGGAGACGAAGACCGTGCGCCCCTCGACCTCCGCGAAGACCTGCACCGCCCCGCCCTCGCCACCGTACTTGGCGGCGTTGACCATCGCTTCCCGCGCGGCCTGCATCTGCGCGCCCAGTTTGTCGTCCAGCGGGCAGTCCCCGACCACGACGACCTCGATCGGCACGCCGTGGTGGTCCTCGACCTCGGCCGCGGCGGCCTTGACGGCCTCCGCCAGCGTCTGCGGCGCCTGCGCCTCGTCCTTGCCGCGCCCCTCCGGCCGGTGCAGCCAGGCCCGCAGCTCCCGCTCCTGGGCACGCGCGAGGCGCGACACCTCCCGCGAGTCCTCCGCGTTGCGCTGGATCAGGGTGAGGGTGTGCAGGACCGAGTCGTGCACATGGGCGGCGACCTCGGCGCGCTCCTGCGCGCGGATGCGCATCGTCCGTTCCTCGGTGAGGTCCTGCGTCATCCGTACGAGATAGGGCCCGGCCAGCAGCGCGATGCCGACCAGCACGGCCAGCGACGCCTGGAGGACCGTGCCGAGGTGCCGGGCCGAGCCCTGGAGCACCACGATGCCCGTGACGCCCACGCCGACCAGCGCGACGCCCGTCGCGCCGCGCGCCACCGGCAGCACCCGCTTGCGGCGGCTGACTTCCATCCAGTGCGCGCGGCGGGCGTTGTCGGCCTGCCGCCAGACCAGGGCGACGCCCGCGCCGATGAGCAGGACGGGCCAGATATAGGCGTTGGCGCGGCCGAGGTGGAGATTGTCGAGGAAGATCGCGGCGCCGATGACGAGCGCGATCAGCGCGAAGATCTGGCCCCGGTCCGGCTTGCGGATGAGCAGCCTGCGTCTGCCGTCCGGGAACGTCTCGACCGGCCCGCGCCGGGCCTCGACACCGCCGACCCCGAGTGGCACGACGAACCAGAACACCGCGTACAGGACCGCGCCCAGGCCCTCCGACATGAGCAGCGCGGCGAACACCACGCGCACCCACGACACCGGCAGCCCCAAGTGCCCCGCGAGCCCCCGCGCCACGCCGCCCAGCATGCGCCCCTCCGCGCTGCGGTAGAGCTTGCGCAGCGGCGGCGCGGCGTCCGGGTCGGGCGGAGCGGTGTAGGCGGCGGTCATGCCCTGATCGTCACATGTCAGCGGGGCTCCGGGCATCAGGGTCACCCCTGACGGGACCCGCAGAGCCGCGCCCTCCGGCGCTGCACGGCCCCCGGGTCGCTTCGCGGGTCGCCTCGCGCCTCACTTCAGGGGGCGGAAACCCTGGCTCACGCCCTCGAAGACCGGGCGGAACTGGTCCCACATGGCCGACGGCGCCGACAGGTAGATGGCGTACTCGTCGCCGCCCTCGTGCCCGAAACCGAGGTCGATGGCGCGGAACTCCCGTGCCTTGCCCTGGAAGGTGAACTCCCACACGGCTGCCGGCTCCCCGAGGAACTCGGTTTTCTGCATCCGCCCGAGCTTGTAACCGTCCTGCTCCGTCTTCACCTGCGACTCCACCTCCTTCCAGTGCGCGAGGTGGTCGGAGCTGGCGAAGTCCAGGACGTTCACCTGGATGCGCGCGAGTCCGCTCGGGTCGATGTAGTTGACCTCCGTGGAGGACTTCTCCTGCCGGATCCAGTCGGCCGGAACGGGGAAGGTGACGCCCAGCTCGTGCTCGGTGACCTTCCGGTAGCCGTCCGGCACAGCCGGCGGGGGCGGCAGCTTGGACGTGCCCGGCGAGGGCTTCGCCGGCTGCGACGCGGAGGGCTTGGGGTCCTGCTTGCCGGAGCCGCCCGCCGAGGCGGTGGAGTCGCCCGCCTTCCGGTACTCCGTGAAGTAGTAGTACGTGCCTCCCCCCACGGCTATGACGACCACCAGAGCCATCGCGGTCCACAGGACCGTACGGCCGCGTCCTCGGCCCTTGTCCTTGGAGCCCTTGCCCGGCGAAGGCGACGGCGACGGCGGCCCGGTGACCCCCTCGGCCGGGGACGCCACGGCGTAGCCGTTCCGCTGCGTCGGGCCGGTCGGCGGCGCGTGGGACGCCGCATAGGACTGCGCGTGGGAAGGCGCCTGGGCCGTCGGTCCGGTGCCGAAGCCCCCGGCAGTCGGCCCTGTGCCCGTACCCGCGCCATTCGTCGCGGCAGGCCCGTAACCCTGCCCCGTGCCTGGGCCCGTGCCCGTTCCCGTGTCCGTACCCATGGCCATGGCCGGCCCGAATCCCGGCGGAGTCGTAACCCCCGAGGCGCTCCCGGCTGTACCGGCCGTCCCGCCCGTACCGCCGCCCGCCGTCGCCCCCGTCGGCTTGACCATCGCGTCGATGTACGCGGTCTCGGCATCCGCCATCGGCTCGCGCAGTATCTGCTCCACGAGCTCCGCCGGCGGCCGGAACTCCGGCTCCTTCGCCAGCAACGTCTCGACCAGCTTCGCCAGCGGGCCCGCCCGGCGCGGCGGCTCGAAGGGGTCCACGGCGATCGAGTAGGCCGTCTCCACCGGCGTGTCCTTGCGGAACGGCGGGCGGCCCTCCAGCGCCTGGTAGAGCGTCGCGCCGAGCGCCCACAGGTCGGAGGCGGGACCCGGGCTGCCGCCCTTGACGCGTTCGGGCGCGATGTAGTCGATGGAGCCGACCATCTCGCCGGTCTTGGTCAGCGTCGACGTGCCGCTGGACTGCGCGATGCCGAAGTCGGTGAGCACGACGCGGCCCTCCGCGCCGAGCAGCACATTGCCCGGCTTCACATCGCGGTGCAGCACCCCGGCCCCGTGCGCCGCCCGCAGCGCCGCGATCATGCCGCGCCCGATCCGGGCCGTCTCCTCCGGCGAGATGGTGCCGAACTGCTTGAGCACGTCGCCGAGCGTCGTCGACGGTACGTACTCCATCACGATGCACGGCCGGCCGCGGTCCTCGACCACATCGTGGACGACCACCACGTTGGGGTGCGCGATGCGGGCCGCGCTGCGCGCCTCGCGGCGGGTGCGCTCGTACAGCGTCGCGAGCTCGTCGTCCTCCAGGTACGGCGAGATATGGATCTGTTTCAGAGCCACCTGGCGGCCCAGCAGCTCGTCCTCGGCACGCCACACCGTGCCCATGCCACCGCGGCCGATCCGTTCGAGAAGCCGGTACCGCCCGGCGACCAGCCGTTGTTCATCGGACTGCGTTCCCGGCTCCCCGCCCGTCACCGACTCCGACACCGTGCTCCCCTCTGGGTCCCCGCTTCATGTTCGATGGATCACGATAGCGGCCATTGCCTAAGGGACGGTCTCAGGGAACGTCCAGGGTTGCCGCTGATGCCTCCGGCGACCGCGGGTTGACACCATGTACGTATGACCGACGCACCCACCGCCGAAACGGCGGAACCCGCTCCGGGCGCCAGGCCGCCGCTGCGGCGCAGCCGCGAGCACAAGGTGGTCGCCGGAGTGTGCGGCGGGCTCGGCCGCTGCTTCGACCTCGACCCCGTCATCTTCCGCGTGGTGCTGGGCGTCCTCTCCTTCGCGGGGGGCCTCGGTCTCATCGCGTACGGCTTCGCGTGGCTGCTGGTGCCGCTGGAGGGCGAGGAGGAGAACGAGGGGCGGCGGCTGCTGTCGGGCCGGGTCGAGGGGCCCGCGCTGACGGCGGTGCTGTGCGCGCTGGTCGGCAGCGGGCTGTTCCTGTCGATGCTCAACAACGGCGGTGTGGTCTCCTTCTCCCTCCTGCTGATCTGCGCCATGGCGGGCGCCACGTACTGGTCGCAGCAGCGCCGACAGGCCGCCGACAACACCGGTGAAACCCCCGCCACCAGCGCCGCGACCGTGCAGAAGGACGCGCCGCCGGAGACCAAGGCGCCGCCCGCGCCCGGCGCGCCGTCCTGGTGGCGCGACCCGCTCGTCAAGGACGGCGCCCCCGGCCGCTCGCCCGCCGGCACGGGCTATTTGTGGGGTCCCGACTACGGTCCGCAAG
>NZ_JBHVHQ010000287.1:0-9314 GCF_042800135.1 Streptomyces sp. NPDC057654
GCGTTCTGCTGGCCCTTGTCGCCGTCCGGCGTGTTGTTCTCCGCGCCGTTGCCGCCCGGCGTCGCGCCGTGCGTCGGGGTGGCCGAGTTCTTCCCGCCGGGCTTGTCCGCGGCGTCGCCCGTGGGGTTGCCCGTCGGGGTGCCGCCCGGCTTCCCCGCGCCCGTCTGGGACGGCGAGGGCATCGCGCTGGGGCCCCACTCCTTGAAGTAGCTCGTCGCCGGGACGACGAACGCGCCCACGCGCACGTCACCCGTCGAGCTGAAGTCGAAGACGAGCGGCTGCTGCTCCCCGTCCTTCAGGCCCTCCCGGCCGCTCTCCAGCACCGCGGAGGCGTTGCCCTTGCCGCCGAGCTGCACGGAGCCGTGCGCGGGCACCACGAGCGGGCCCTTGCCCTTGGCGGGGGTGATCTTCACGGGCTGGCTCTTGCCGGAGAGCTTGATGCCCTCAAGCGTCTGCGGGTCGCGGCTGTTGTTGAAGAGGTGGCCGGTGATGACGGCCGGGCCCTCGGTGTCCTGGTCCGGCTGCGTGATCACGTTCACGTTCTGGACCTTGATGTCGCCGACCGTCACGGCGGCGTTGTCCGGCTTGACCTCAAGGGTCTGGGGGCTCGTACCCGCCGCGCACGCGGAGAGCGGTGCGATCGAGAGCACGAGGGCGGTGGCGGCGAGGGCGCCGCGTCGAAGGCTGCTGCTCACGGCGGCGGCATCTCCTAGACGAGCTACGGCGGCCGAACGGTCTGCCCGGTCGCGGATGGACGGCGTGGACGGCGGTACACGGGTGTAAAGCCGCCCTAAGGGTGTGTCAGCGGCCTCAGGTTACCGAGCCGCCGGACGGCCGCCGCACCCGACCCGCCCCCATGGTCGACAGGCCGTCGGCGAAGCGCCCCCACGGCCTCCCGCGAGCCGTCTTCCGCGAGCGGCTCGCAGGCGTCCGCGGAAGCCCGCGCGAGCCCGTGAGGGCCCATGAGAGCCCGGCCGGGCCCGTGAAAAAGACGCGCCCGGCCGGAGAGGGAAAATATCCGTAAGGAATGCGTGCGGCTTCCGTGACGCATCGGGGAAGGCCACGGAATTGATCAACGGAGTGATCGCGTTCTTGTGATCAATTAGCGAATCCGGTCGTGGCGAACCCGGAGAGGGCCCGAACGGAGTAGCGGAAGTCCACCACTCGGACTCCGGCAAACCGGGACGTAGACCCTCTCCTGGGCCGCCCCAAGAGCGTGTAACGTGCCTGTTTCTCCCCGCCCGGACAGCGGCTCCCACCTGCGAATACCTGCTTCCGCACCGCTTCCGCAGCACGTTCCGGTCGTTGTTGTCAAGCCCTGAGATATGCCCTGACCTGCGAAAACGCCATTCAGAACCGTCTGTTCCCGTGTTAGACTGGATAGCCACGGAAGGGGTACCTGTCACATGACGTTCAAGGTTGGCGACACCGTGGTCTATCCCCATCACGGGGCCGCGCTGATCGAGGCCATCGAAACTCGCCAGATCAAAGGCGTGGACAAGACCTACTTGGTGCTGAAGGTCGCCCAGGGTGACCTCACGGTTCGCGTGCCAGCGGACAATGCGGAGTTCGTCGGCGTGCGCGATGTGGTCGGCCAGGACGGGCTCGACCGGGTCTTCGAGGTGCTCCGCGCACCGTATGCGGAAGAGCCGACGAACTGGTCCCGCCGCTACAAGGCAAACCTGGAGAAGCTCGCGTCAGGCGACGTGATCAAGGTCGCCGAGGTCGTCCGCGACCTGTGGCGCCGTGAGCGCGAGCGCGGACTCTCCGCAGGTGAGAAGCGGATGCTCGCCAAGGCCCGCCAGATCCTGGTGAGCGAGCTCGCCCTCGCGGAGAACACCAACGAAGACAAGGCCGAGGCCCTGCTCGACGAGGTCCTCGCGTCCTGACCTGACGCCACGCATGTCGCATGACAGCTCGACGTAAGGCAAGTGCTCTCAGAGGCAGTGGTGCCGCGGTGCCCGTGTGAATGACGGAAGTCAATCGCCGGGCGCTGCGGCATCTCTGCGCTCGGTGCACCGCCCGCCCTACTCGGCGTGCCGGACCCGGGCGGCTGGCTCGACCAGCTGTCACGGAAGGGGCTGATCGGGGCTTCGCGCCCGGCACGCTGTGGCCATACCCAACTCGGCCGAGGAAGCAAACCTGAACGCCAACGCGAACTCCGACCGCGCCCCGGAGACCACGTCCGGGAGCGCCGCGGACGCCACGCCCGCCCGTACGGCCGTCCGAACGGCGACCGCTCGTACGCCCGTACGCACCGCCGCGGTCATCCCGGCGGCCGGCCGCGGCGTCCGCCTCGGCCCCGGCGCCCCCAAGGCGCTCCGGGCGCTGAACGGCACCCCCATGCTGATCCACGCCGTACGGGCGATGGCCGCCTCCCGCGCCGTCTCCCTCGTCGTCGTGGTCGCCCCCGCCGACGGGGCAGCCGAGGTGCGCAACCTCCTCGACGAGTACCCGCTCGCGGACCGCACCGACGTGCTCGTCGTCCCCGGCGGCGACACCCGCCAGGAGTCCGTACGGCTCGGCCTCGCGGCGCTCCCCGCGGACATCGCCGCCGTCCTCGTCCACGACGCGGCCCGCCCGCTCGTCCCCGTCGACACGGTGGACGCCGTCCTCGCGGCCGTACGGGCCGGGGCCCCCGCGGTCGTGCCCGCCCTGCCGGTCACGGACACCGTCAAGCAGGTCGAGCCGCGCCCGGCCGGCGAGCCCGAACCGGTCGTCGGCACGCCCGAGCGGGCCCGGCTGCGCGCCGTGCAGACCCCCCAGGGCGTCGACCGCGCCACGCTCGCCGAGGCGCACGAGCGCGTCGCCCTGGAGGGCGACGGCGCCACCGACGACGCCGGGATGGTGGAGCGGCTCGGCGTGCCGGTCGTCCTCGTGCCCGGCCACGAGGAGGCGTTCAAGGTGACCCGGCCGCTGGACCTGGTCCTGGCCGAGGCCGTACTCGCCCGCAGGAGGGCCAACGATGGCTTCTGACCCCACCCCCTCCGCGCGCCCGGCGCTGCCGCTCGTCGGCATCGGCACCGATGTGCACGCCTTCGAGGAGGGCCGCGAGCTGTGGTGCGCGGGCCTGCTCTGGGAGGACGCGACGCACGGCCTCGCGGGCCACTCCGACGGCGACGTCGCCGCGCACGCCGCCTGCGACGCGCTGTTCTCCGCCGCCGGCGTCGGCGACCTCGGCGCCCACTTCGGCACGGACCGGCCCGAGTGGTCCGGGGCCGCGGGCGCCGTCCTGCTGGCCGAGGCCGCGCGGATCGTACGGGCCGCCGGGTTCGAGATCGGCAATATCGCGATCCAGGTGATCGGCGTGCGGCCGAAGATCGGCAAGCGGCGCGACGAGGCCCAGAAGGCGCTGTCGGAAGCGGTCGGCGCGCCCGTCTCGGTCTCCGGCACCACGTCGGACGGGCTCGGCCTGACCGGCCGCGCGGAGGGCCTCGCGGCCGTCGCGACCGCGCTCCTCGTCAGGGTCTGAGGGGCCGTACCGGGGGCGCTGCGGCGGATCGTGGCCGACGCCCGTACGAGTGACGGACGGGCCGGGAATGCGGGTGCGCGGCGGGGAGTTGGGTACGGATCGAACGGCCCGGCCGTATCCGGCAACGACAGCGCAGTGAAGGGTCACCGTCATGGCAGCCGCACTCTCCGAAGCCCTCAAGCAACTCGTGGACAGCCCGGTCTTCGCGACCGTCGCGACCATCCAGCCCGACGGCAGCCCGCAGCTGTCGGTCGTATGGATCAAGCGGGATGGCGACGACCTGCTGTTCTCCACGACGATCGGCCGGCGCAAGGAGAAGAATCTGCGCCGCGACCCCCGGATCACCGTGATGGTCAACCCGGCCGACGCGCCGTACTCCTACGCCGAGGTCCGCGGCACCGCCACGGTCACCGAGGACAGCAGCTCGCTGATCGACGAGCTGTCGCAGAAGTACACCGGTCAGGACTACGCCGACTTCAACCCCGGCTCCAAGGACGACGCGCAGCGCGTGGTCGTACGGATCACCCCGGAGAAGGTCGTCGGCTCGATCTGAGCCGTCGGCCCGTACAGCTGTCGGCCCGTACAGCCGTCGGCCCGTACAGCCCGCAGTCCGTACGACGGCACGCGCCCTAACCGGCTCTGATCTCCGTGACCGCCCGCTGCAACCCGCGCTTGAGCCGGCGGGCCAGCGGGCGCTCCACGAAGCGGTGCACGAGGTACGCGAACCCGAGCATCGCCGCGACCAGGCCCGGCAGCAGCACGTAGTGCGGCACATGGCCCGCGAGGTGCTCGATGACCACCCAGCCGACGCGCTCGTGGACGAGGTACAGCGGGTAGGTCAGCACGCCCGCCGTGGACAGCCACCGCCAGTTGATCCGCCGGGTCCAGCCCAGCGCCACGGCCGCGACCAGCAGGAAGAACAGCGCGAGGATGACGACGGTCGGCCAGCTCGGGATCTGGTGGCCCATGTGCTCCTCGGCGCGCGCGTGGGCCTGGAGCAGATAGTGCTGGCCGATCAGGAAGCAGCCGCCGACGATGGCCCACAGCAGCACATTCGGCCGGAAGCGGTGCATCAGATAGAAGGCGATGCCCGCGATGAAGTACCAGCAGTTGTCCGGCAGCAGCAGCTGGCTGAGCAGGCTGTTGTCGACGGCCTCGGCGACGATCGCCGCGATGGCCCACAGCAGGCAGAACGTTACGGCTCTCTTGTACGTGAGCCCGCGCCACGCGACGAGCGCGAAGAGCAGGTAGAACCGCATCTCCATCCAGAGCGTCCAGTACACGCCGTCGACCGGCGTCACCCCGAGGGGGTCCTGGAACATCGTCAGGTTGACGGCGGCGTCACCCCATGAGGGGGCCTCGTTGACCACCGGCCAGATGAAGACGACGAGGGAGACGAGGGCGACCGCGAACCAGTACGCGGGGTAGAGCCGGGTGATCCGCGAGAGGGCGAACTGCCCGAGGCTCTTTCCCCAGCAGCTCATGCAGATGACGAAGCCGCTGATGACGAAGAAGAGCTCGACGCCCAGCCAGCCGTAGGAGGCCGGCAGATAGGCGGTGGGAAAGAGGGTTTTCGAGGATCTGGGCCAGGCGCCGCTGTCGAACGCGATGTAGTGGTACGCGACCACCATCAGCGCCGCGAAGAGCCGCAGTCCGTCGAGGGCGGCCAGCCGTCTGCCGCGCTGCCCATCAGGTACTACCGGTGCGACCGGTGTGGTGCTCGGCGCCTCCTGCTGTACGGGCAGTGTGGAGTGCAACGCTCCTCCTGATTCCTGCTCCTGGTTTCCCCGTGGCCCCACCGGGCAGGCAAGGCGTGCCGGGGAAGCTACCACGGTTACCCCTCATATAGATGCAAAACGCAAATAGAGGTCAAAGCGGATGGACGGGTGAGGCACCGCCGCAGGCCCACTACCCTTGTTGCGTGAGCATTCGCCTGTACGACACCAGCGCCCGGCAGATCCGTGATTTCATCCCGCTGTCGCCGGGCTGTGTCTCGATCTACCTCTGTGGCGCGACCGTGCAGGCCGCCCCGCATATCGGGCACATCCGTTCCGGACTCAACTTCGACATCATGCGCCGGTGGTTCGTCTACCGCGGTTACGACGTGACATTCGTGCGCAACGTCACCGACATCGACGACAAGATCATCAAGAAGGCGGCCGAGTACGGCGAGCCGTGGTGGGCCATCGGGTACCGCAACGAATGCGCCTTCAACGCCGCGTACGACGCGCTCGGCTGCCTGCGGCCGACCTACGAGCCGCGCGCCACCGGGCACATCCCCGAGATGATCGAGATGATGCGCGGCCTCATCGAGCGCGGCCACGCCTACGCCGCCGACGGCAACGTCTACTTCGACGTGCGCTCGTACCCGGACTACCTCGCGCTGTCCAACCAGAGCCTCGACGACCTGCTCCAGCCCTCGGCCGAGGGCGAGACCGGCAAGCGCGACCCGCGCGACTTCGCCATGTGGAAGGCCGTCAAGCCCGGCGAGCCCAGCTGGGACACGCCCTGGGGGCGCGGCCGGCCCGGCTGGCACCTGGAGTGCTCGGCGATGGCCCACAAGTACCTGGGCGAGGCGTTCGACATCCACGGCGGCGGCATCGACCTGATCTTCCCGCACCACGAGAACGAGATCGCGCAGGCCAAGGGGTACGGCGACGACTTCGCCGGCTACTGGTGCCACAACGCGTGGGTCACCATGAGCGGCGAGAAGATGTCCAAGTCGCTGGACAACTCGGTGCTGGTCTCGGACATGGTCAAGCGCTGGCGGCCCATCGTGCTCCGCTACTACCTGGGCACCCCGCACTACCGGTCGATGATCGAGTACAGCGAGGAGGCGCTGCGCGAGGCCGAGTCCGCGTTCGCGCGGATCGAGGGGTTCGTGCAGCGGGTCTGCGAGAAGGCGGGCAAGACCGTCGAGCCCGCCGACGAGGTGCCGCTCGCCTTCGCCGAGGCGATGGACGACGACCTCGGCGTCCCGCAGGCGCTCGCGATCGTGCACACCACCGTCCGCCAGGGCAACTCCGCGCTGACCGCCGACGACAAGGAGACCGCCGTCGCCCGCCTCGCCGAGGTACGGGCCATGCTCCGCGTGCTGGGCCTCGACCCGCTCGACGAGCAGTGGTCCGGCGGCGCGAGCGGCCGCGGCGAGGATCTGCACGGCGTCGTGGACTCGCTGGTCCGGCTCGTACTGGAACAGCGGCAGGCGGCCCGCGCCCGGAAGGACTACGGCACGGCCGACGCGATCCGCGACCAGCTCCAGCAGTCCGGCCTCGCGATCGAGGACACCCCCTCCGGCCCGCGCTGGTCGCTCTCCTGAGCGACACTTGTCGTACGTACGTTTTCCGAGCCGTCCCGGGCGGCTCGCAGCAGTGAAGAGACAGGTGACCCATGGCCGGGAACAGCCAACGCAGAAACCGCCGCACGTCCAACAAGAAGGGCATGCAGGTCGGCAGTGGCGGCAACCGGCGCAAGGCGCTGGAGGGCAAGGGCCCCACTCCGCCCGCCTCCGCCCGTAAGGGACACAAGAAGAACCGCGTCGCCACCGCCAAGGCGCGGCACGAGGCCAAGCGCCCCGCGCCGCGCCGCGGCGGCCCCAAGGGCACCAACGAGCTCGTCGTCGGCCGCAACCCGGTCGCCGAGGCGCTGCGCGAGGGCGTGCCCGCCAACACGCTCTACGTCCAGCAGTACATCGACAGCGACGAGCGTGTGCGCGAGGCCATCCAGCTCGCCACCGAGCGCGGCATGAACCTCATGGAAGCGCCCCGGCCCGAGCTGGACCGGATGACGAACGGCCTCAACCACCAGGGCGTCGTCCTCCAGGTCCCGCCGTACGACTACGCGCACCCGGACGACCTCACCGCCGCCGCCTTCGACGCCGGCGAGGACCCGCTAATCGTCGTGCTCGACGGGATCACCGACCCCCGCAACCTCGGCGCGATCGTCCGCTCCGTCTCCGCCTTCGGCGGCCACGGAGTCGTCGTCCCCGAGCGCCGCGCGGCCGGCATGACCGCCGGGGCCTGGAAGACGTCGGCGGGCACCGCCGCCCGTACGCCCGTGGCGCGCGCCGCCAACATGACGCGCGTGCTGGAGGCGTACCAGAAGGCCGGGCTCACGGTCGTGGGCCTCGCGGGCGAGGGCGACACGGAGCTCGGCGACGTGCAGGCGTTCGACGGCCCCGTCGTGATCGTCATCGGCAGCGAGGGCAAGGGCCTGTCCCGGCTCGTCGGCGAGACCTGCGATCTGCGGGTCCGCATCCCGATGCCGGGCGGCGCGGAGTCGCTGAACGCGGGCGTCGCCGCGGGCGTCGTGCTCTACGAGGCGGCCAGGCAGCGCGCCTGACCCGCCGCGCGCCGCTCCGTCCCGGGCCGGGGGCGGGGCGGCGGCGCCTGCTCCGGGGCCCCCGCCTTGACGGGTCTCGGACAGTTCGGCGCGGTCAAGCAGTGTCCTAAACACCCGTCACTCGGTTAGATGAGTGTGGACACCAGAACACCCCGCCCCACGGGGGGAAGCTCGCCGGGATACGACGACCAGCCCGCGCTGAGCACGGTGAAGGTCCCGAGCGACCCGGCGCAAGTCATCGTCAACCACCTGAGCTTCCGCGTACAGCTCGCCCGACCCCCGCGCGCCGCCCGGCAGTTCGCCGGCCTGGCCGACACGGCGAAGATCCCCGTCGTCGGCGGTCCGGCCCGCCGCCGCGCCCCGGTCGTGTGGAGCGGACGGACCGCGCCCGGCGACCCCGCCGCCACCGAACTCCTGCAAGCCGTACGCCACTCCGGCCTGGCGACCGCCGTCGACGACCGGCACGGCGAGGCCCCCGCGGACGCCGGCTCGACCCAGGTGCTGCCCCGCGTCCGCGTCGACGACGCGCCGACCGGCCGGAACACCGTCGTCGGACCGCGCGGCCCCGTCGAACACCCGGCCGCCTCCGACCCGCCGCGCGAACTCCTGCACGGCGTACGGCCCGCCCGGGGCGCGTACGACGAAGAGCCCTACGGGCCGGACGAGTTCGACGACGAGGTCACCGCGCGCCCGCAGCGGACCGACGACGTACGGCACGCCTACTACCCCGGACGCCGCATGAACCTCGGCGTCGTCCTGCTTCCCCTGCGCGTCTTCCTCGGCTTCATCTCCATCTACGCCGGCATGGGCAAGCTCTGCGACCCCGTCTACTTCGACGGCGGCCGCCGCGGCTCCATGGTCACCTGGCTCAGCTCCCTGCACCCCTGGGCCGTCGCCTCGCCCCTGCGCGACTTCGCCCTCGCCCACCCCGTCGGCGCGGGTCTCACCGTCGCGTTCCTCCAGGTGACCGTAGGCGTCCTCACCGTCCTCGGCCTCTGGCAGCGGCTCGCGGCCTCCGTCGGCGCGCTGCTCTCCGCGATCCTGCTGCTGACCGTCAGCTGGCGGACCGTGCCCGCCTACGACGCGCCCGACATCATCTATCTGGCCGCCTGGAGCCCGCTGATCATCGCGGGCGCGCCCGTCTACTCCGTGGACGGCAGGCTCGCGGGGGAGGCGTGGCGCAGGCTCGGCCCGCGCTCCGAGCTGCGGGACCTCCGCAGGCGCGTACTGCGCCGCGGCGGGATCATGGCCGCCTTCGTCACGGGTGTCACGCTGCTGGTCGGCTCGCTGCTCGGCGGTGCCGTGCGCTCCTCCGACACCGCCGACGTCCCCGGCCCCAGCGACCCGCCCGCCAACCACCTGCCCGGCTCGCCGCTCCCGCAGCACCCCGGCAAGCGCACCCACCCCGGCACGCAGGGGCCCAGCACGGGCGCCGGCAGCGGCAAGCCGGCCGCGCCCGGCGGCAAGCACCACACCAAGCCCTCCCCGAGCGCCTCGAAGG
>NZ_JBHVHQ010000288.1:0-9276 GCF_042800135.1 Streptomyces sp. NPDC057654
GAAGTGGCGCGGGCCGTGAAAGCAAGCGCAGCGTGGGGCTCAGACGCCCGCGTACGAGTGCTTGCCGGTGATGAAGATGTTGACACCGTAGTAGTTGAAGAGGTAGCAGGCGAAGGCGACGAGGCCGAGGTAGGCGGCCTTGCGGCCCTTCCAGCCGGCGGTGGCGCGGGCGTGGAGGTAGGCGGCGTAGGCGACCCAGGTGATGAAGGACCAGGTCTCCTTGGGGTCCCAGCCCCAGTAGCGGCCCCAGGCGGCCTCGGCCCAGATCGAGCCCGCGATGATCGTGAAGGTCCACAGCGGGAAGACCGTCGCGTTGACGCGGTACGCGAACTTGTCGAGGGTCGCGGAGGCCGGCAGCCGCTCCAGGGCGCTGTCCCAGCCCATCTGCACCCGCACGCCGACCCGCGTCCAGCGGTCGCCCGCCGGGGTGTCCCGCAGCTTCTTCGCCAGGACGTCGCGCCCCGTCTTGCCGGCCAGCTGGCGGACCTCCAGCCCGTCGCGGAAGCGGTAGAAGAGGGAGGAGACCGCGCCGACGTACAGCGACGCGCCGGAGATGATCGCGCAGGAGACGTGGATCCACAGCCAGTACGAGTGCAGCGCGGGCACCAGCTGGTCGCTGGAGGTGTACAGCACGGAAACGGCGAGGCCGAGGTCGAGGAGGATCGTGGTGACCAGCGGCAGGCCGAGCCAGCGGATGTTCTTCTTGGCCAGCAGCAGGCCGAGGTAGACCGCCACCGCCACCATCCCGAAGGTGGTGGAGAACTCGTACATGTTGCCCCACGGGGCACGCTCCACGGACAGCGCCCGGGTGAGCACCCCGCCGAAGTGGATCAGGAAGGCCAGCACCGTCAGGGAGACGGCGATACGGCCGTACATGTCCCCCTTCTCGCTGCCGCCCGCCGCGCCCGGCCCGTCCGGCACGTCGCGGGCGCCCGCCGCCGCGCGGGTGACCACCTTGGGCCGCTCCAGCACCGCCGTGCCCGTACCGCCCTTCTGCGCGACCTGCACGGTCACGCTCTTCGGGGCCGCTTCGGCGGTCAGCGCGGCGGCCGTGCGGCCCACCGCGCTGCGGCTGCCGAACACCCACTCCGCGATGTGCGCGAGAAACGCCAGGGTGTAGACGGCCATCGCCGAATAGATCAGCACATTGCTGGTATGGGCCAGGTTCTCGTTGGCTGCGGCAGCGATATTCACGCGCGCGCTCCTTCGGAGGGATCAGCGGGGTCTGCGGGATCGGAGGGACCAGAGGGACCGGCGCCCGGTTCCCGCTCCGGGACGGGCATGGCGTGGGGCTGGAGCGCCAGCGCGAGGTCGCCGAGCTCCTCGGGCAGCTTCGCGGACTCGCTGCGGCCGAGGCCGCCGAGCTCCACGACCGTACGCCCGTCCTCGCCCTCGACCGCCCGCACCCACACGCGGCGGCGCTGGATGAACAGGGATCCGGCGAGACCGAGCAGCGCGCCGACCGCTCCGGCCAGTGCGGTGCCGTTGCCCGGCTGGTGGGAGACCTGGAAGGTGGCCCAGGTCTTGATGGCGTCGAACTTGAGCGTGCCGGCGCCGTTCGGGAGCTTCATGGTGTCGCCGACGCGCAGCAGTTCCGCGTAGGGCTTGCCGTCCTTGCCCTTGAACTGCTTCATCTTCGACGTGTCGAGCTTGTAGACGCTCTGCCCCAGCCCCGAGTCCATGCCCAGGCTGCCGTGGTACGCGGTGAGCACCAGCGCCGGCGAGTCCAGCGCCGGGAACTGCGACATCATCGTGCCGGTCTTGAGGTCCAGCGTCGGCACGAAGTTGCCCTGCAAGCCGACCTGGTCCTTCTTCCCGTCCTTGTCGCGGTAGTCCGGCACCTTGAGGATCGTGGACTCGGTGAGGTTCTTGCCGTCCACGGGCAGCGAGGCCACCGGGCCGCGGTACGCGACGTTGCCCTGGCCGTCCCGGAAGGTGACGACGGGCGCGTAGCCGTGGCCCTGGAGGTAGACCTTGGAGCTGCCGGTCTCCAGCGGCTTGTTCACCTCGATCACGCGCTTGCTCGGTTTGCCGTCCGCGCCGTCGTAGTACGTGACGTGGGCCCGGAAGACGCGCGGGGTGCCCTTCTCCGGGCCCGTCCGCTCGTAGCTGGAGTCGAAGCCGTCCAGGTCGAAGCTGAACGGCTGGAGGTTGTCCTGGTCGAAGAGCGTGCCGGGCTTGAAGTCGTCGTACTGCGACATGGTGTTGGAGAACCCGTCGCCCTCGACGATCAGCTTGGAGCCCTCGGCCTTGAAGAGCTGGCCGGTCGCGAAGGCCACCAGCATCACGATCAGCGAGATGTGGAAGAGGAGGTTGCCCGCCTCCCGCAGGTAGCCCTTCTCCGCGGCCACCGAGCCGGCCGCCGTCTCCGTGCGGAACCGCTTGCCCCGCAGCAGCTTGCGCGCCGCGGCCAGCACCTCCTCGGGC
Organism: Streptomyces sp. NPDC057654; assembly: GCF_042800135.1. Classification (NCBI taxonomy): domain Bacteria; kingdom Bacillati; phylum Actinomycetota; class Actinomycetes; order Kitasatosporales; family Streptomycetaceae; genus Streptomyces; species Streptomyces sp. NPDC057654. Next base: position 2,428 of record NZ_JBHVHQ010000288.1, read on the forward strand.
TCGGCCTCGGTGCGCCACGTGGTGTACGCGGGCAGCCGGGTCAGCCGCCGCGGCGCGCCCGGCGGCCGGCCGCGGAGCTGGCCGACGAACTGCCAGGTGCGCGGCACGATGCAGCCGATGAGCGAGATGAACAGCAGGATGTAGATCGCGGAGAACCACACCGAGCTGTAGACGTGGAACAGCTGGAGCTTCTCGTAGATCGGCGTGACGGTGGGGTGCGCCTTCTGCCAGTCCTCGACCTTGACCGAGTCGACGCTGGTCTGCGGCACGAGCGAACCGGGGATCGCGGCCAGCGAGAGCAGGAACAGCAGGATCAGCGCGACCCGCATCGACGTGAGCTGGCGCCAGAACCAGCGGGCCCACCCGATGACGCCCATCGACGGCAGCTTGCCCGTCGGTCCGGATTCGGGGGCCTCGACCGGCGCCGTGGACAGCTGGGCGGCGGCCTCGCCGAGGCCCTGCTCCTCGTCGGCGGGGGTGGGTGTCTTGGCCATCAGATCAGACCTCGGGAACGAAGGATTGGGTCCACGACTGCATATCGGCGACCATGCTGTCCCATACGCCGGTGACGAGCAGCACGCCGACCGCCACGAGCATCAGGCCGCCGATCCGCATGACCCATGCGTAGTGGCGCTTGACCCAGCCGAACGCGCCGAGGGCCCGCCGGAAGGCGATCGCGGCGAGGATGAAGGGGACGCCGAGGCCCACGCAGTAGGCGACCATGAGCAGCGCGCCGCGCCAGGCGCTCGCCTGGTCGAGGGCGAGGACGTTGACGGCGGCGAGGGTGGGGCCGATGCACGGCGTCCAGCCGACCCCGAAGAGGACGCCCAGCAGCGGCGCCCCGGCCAGCCCCATCGCGGGCTTCTTGTGGAAGCGGAACTCCCGCTGCCCGAAGAGGCTCATGAACCCCATGAAGGCGAGGCCGAGCACGATGGTGAAGGCCCCGAGGACCTTGGAGATGATCTCCTTGTGCGCCTGGAGCTGCCAGCCGAAGTTGCCGAACAGGGCGCCGCCGGAGACGAAGACGGCGGTGAAGCCGAGGACGAAGAGCGAGGCGCCGACCACCATGCGGCCGCGCTTGGCGTTGCCGAGGTCGGTGCCGCTGACGCCGGTGACGTACGAGAGGTAGCCGGGGACGAGCGGCAGCACGCACGGGGAGAAGAAGGAGACGAGACCGCCGAGCACCGCGATGGGCAGCGCGAGCAGCAGGGCTCCGCTCAGGACGGTCTGGTTCATGTCACTTCTTCTCCGCGACCAGCGGGTCGAGTGTCTTGTGCAGGTCGTCGACGCTCAGCGCCTGGGGGGCGCGGGCCGCGATCTTCCCGTCCCGGTCGATGAAGATCGTGGAGGGGATGAACTGCGGGTTGAGGCTGCCCTTGGGGAAGCGCAGCAGCAGCTTGCCCGAGGAGTCGTGGAAGCTCGGGTACGGGACCTTGAACTCCTTCTCGAAGCTGAGGGCCGGGGCGGTGTCCGGGTCCCGGGTGTTGAGCCCGACGAACTGGACGCCCTTGTCCTTGTACTCCTCGGCGACCTTGGTGAGGTTGGGCGCCTCGGCCCGGCAGGGCGGGCACCACGAGCCCCAGACGTTGAAGACGACGATCTTGCCCTTGTAGTCCTTCTTGAGGTCGAGCTCTTTGCCCTGAAGGGTCTTGCCGACGAGGTCCGGCGCGCTCTGCCGTTCACCCTTGTCCTTGACGACGCTGATGCCGCCCGTGCCCTGTACGTACTTGGTGTCGCCGCCGCCCTTGGCCGTGTTGCCGGACCCGCAGGCGCTGAGCGTCAGGGCGGCTGCGGCGGCGCCGGCGGCCAGCACTGCGGCACGACGGTGGCGTGTGGAGCGTCGAGGGGCGCGGCGGGCACTCATGTGAAAAGTTTCGCATGGGCACCCCGGCGATCTTCCGCGCCCCCCTCGACGGCGATTCTCAGCCCCGCGCCGGGGTCCACTTCTGGCCCACCCCGAGCTTGCGGAGATCCGCGAGGACCTTCGGGTCCTGCGCGTCCATCCAGTCCACGAGCTGCTTGAAGGAGACCAGCCGGACGTCCTTGTGCCTCTCGTCGGCGATGTGCTTGAGGGCTTCCTCGACGGCGTCCATGTAGATGCCGCCGTTCCACTGCTCGAAGTGGTTGCCGATGAAGAAGGGGGCGCGGTTGGTGTCGTACGCGCGCTGGAACCCGGATATGTAGGACCGGGTGGCCTGCTGCCGCCAGGCCGGGTAGTTGGACGACGGCGCCTTCGTCGAGTTCTGCGACTGGTTGTAGAGCATGTTGTAGTCCATGGACAGGACTTCGAAGCGGTGGCCGGGGAACGGTATCGCCTGGAGCGGCAGATCCCATACGCCGTGCTTCTTCGCCGGCCATATCTGGAGTCCGCCCGACGAACTCGCGTCGTAGCGCCAGCCGAGTTTCGCGGCGGTCGGCAGCAGATTGTCCTGGCCGAGCAGGCACGGCGTACGGCCGCCGACGAGTTCCTTCGAGTAGTCGAAAGGCAGCGGTTCGAGGTCCGAAAAACCGGTGTTCGTACGCCACTTGGTGACGAATGACATCGCCTGGTCGATTTCCGACTGCCATTGCGCGGGCGTCCACTTGGCGACGGAACCGGAGCCCGCGCAGAAGTGCCCGTTGAAGTGCGTGCCTATCTCATGGCCTTCGAGCCAGGCCTCGCGCACGTTCTGGAGCGTCGCCTTGATGTGGTCGTCGGTGAGATAGCCGATGTCCGAGGCGCCGACCTTGTTGTTCGGCGGCCGGTACATGTTCTTCTTCGACTCCGGCAGGCAGTACAGGCCGGAGAGGAAGAAGGTCATGCCCGCGTTGTGCTCCTTGGCGAGCTTGCGGAAGCGGGGGAAGAGCCCGTTGCCGACCTCGCCCGCGCCGTCCCAGGAGAACACCACGAACTGCGGCGGCTTCTGCCCGGGAGCCAGCCGCTCCGGCTTCGGCGGCTGATGCGGCTGCGGCCCCGCGTCGGCCGTCGAGCCGTCGCCTATCGGCTTCGCCTTCGCCTGTTCGCTCGCCTTCGCCCGCGGGTCCTTGGTGCCGCCCTTGCCCCGGTCCGATCCGGATCCGGACCCGGAATCCGAGGAACAGCCGGCCACACCCAATGCGGCAGCAGCTCCCACTCCCATTCCGAGCAGCCCGCGTCGGCTGATGTCGCGCATTACGTCCCCATCCGTGCTCGCCGTGCTCACCGTCCATATAAATGGACGTCCGGTAAGAGTGCACGACGAGCGCCGATGATTCCACTTGGCAGACGCGAAGGGGTCACGGAAGGATCGCGGAGGGATCGCGAGGGGATCGGGGAGGGATCGCGAAGGTATTGCCGGAATTCAGCCCGCGCTTACGCTACGAATTACTCGCTTTACGCTCCGAAGCCCTTGGAGGCGCCCTTCACGGGTTTGGCGCCGGCCAGCAGATGGGCCGGTACCAAATCCCGGGCGGGCTCGCTGTATCCGACCGACACGATGCGATTCCCGCGGAACGTGAACGACGTCAGGCTCGCCAGCGTGCACTGCCGTTTGCGCGGGTCGTGCCAGAGCCGGCGCCGCTCGGCGAAGCTCCGCACGATCCAGATCGGCAGCTGGTGGCTGACGCACACCGCCTCGTGGCCGCGCGCCGCGTCCCGCGCCGCGCCGATCGCCCCCATCATCCGTACGACCTGGTCGACGTACGGCTCGCCCCACGAGGGGCGGAACGGGTTGGTGAGGTACTTCCAGTTGGACGGGTTCTTCAGCGCGCCGTCGCCCACCCCGAACGTCTTGCCCTCGAAGACGTTCGCCGCCTCGATCAGCCGCTCGTCCGTCGCCAGGTCCAGGCTCAGCGCCTTCGCCAGCGGCGTCGCCGTCTCCTGCGCCCGTTCCAGCGGCGAGGCGACCACGTGGGTGATGTCACGTCCGGACAGATGCTCGGCGACCCGGTCGGCCATCTGCCGGCCGAGCTCCGAGAGGTGGTAGCCGGGCTGACGCCCGTACAACACGCCCTTGGGGTTGTGCACCTCGCCGTGGCGCATCACATGCACCACGGTCAGCGCGTCCCCGCCTACACCGTCGGACGCGCCCGCGCTGTCCGGCGCGCTGTTGTTCGCAGCTCCATTCGTCATGCCGGACATCATTCCGTCGCCTCGGCGGCGGCCTGAGCCGCCCCCGGCAGTGCGTCGGCGATCCGCTGGACGGCCGCGTCGTCATGGGCCGTCGAGAGGAACCACGACTCGAAGGACGACGGCGGGAGGTAGACGCCCTGCGCGAGCATCGAGTGGAAGAAGGCGGTGAAGCGGAAGGACTCCTGCGCCTTGGCGCTCTCGTAGTCCCGCACGTCCTGGTCGGTGAAGAACACCGAGAACATGCTGCCCGCGGCCGACACCCGGTGCGCGACGCCCGCCTTGTCCAGCGCGCCCGACACCAGGGACCGCACCTCGGCGGAGACCGCGTCCACCCGCCCGTACGCGGCGTCGTCCAGCAGCCGGAGCTGCGCGATGCCCGCGGCGGTGGCCACCGGGTTACCGGAGAGGGTGCCCGCCTGGTAGACCGGGCCGGTCGGCGCGAGGTGCGCCATGACGTCGGCGCGCCCGCCGAACGCCGCGGCCGGGAAGCCGCCGCCCATGACCTTGCCGAAGGTCATCAGGTCGGGCCGCACGCCGTCGAGCCCGTACCAGCCCGCCCTGCTCACCCGGAAGCCGGTCATGACCTCGTCGGAGATGTACAGCGCGCCGTTGTCGGAGCACAGGTCGGCGAGCCCCTGGTTGAAGCCGGGCAGCGGCGCCACGACGCCCATGTTGCCCGCCGCCGCCTCCGTGATCACGCACGCGATCTCGCCCGGGTGGGCGGCGAAGGCGGCGCGTACGGCGTCGAGGTCGTTATAGGGGAGGACGATCGTGTCCCCGGCCTGCGCGCCGGTGACGCCGGGCGTGTCCGGCAGCGCGAACGTCGCGAGCCCGGACCCGGCCGCGGCCAGCAGCGCGTCCACGTGGCCGTGGTAGCAGCCCGCGAACTTGATCACCTTCGAGCGGCCGGTGAAGCCGCGCGCCAGCCGGATCGCCGACATCGTCGCCTCGGTGCCGGAGGAGACCAGCCGCACCTGCTCGACGGGGGCGACGCGGGCCACGATCTCCTCGGCGAGCGCGACCTCGCCCTCGCCGGGGGTGCCGAACGACGTGCCGCGCGCGACGGCCTCCTGCACCGCGGCCGTCACCTCGGGGTGCGCGTGGCCCAGGATCATCGGGCCCCACGAGCACACCAGGTCCACGTACTCCCGGCCGTCGGCGTCGGTGAGGTACGGACCGGAGCCGGACACCATGAACCGGGGCGTACCGCCCACGGCGCGGAACGCGCGCACCGGGGAGTTCACGCCGCCGGGCGTCACGGCGGCAGCGCGGTCGAAGAGCGTCTGCGAGACTGGGGCAGAGTACGAGTAAGTCACACCAGCCATGGTCTCAGAGCCGTACCGGGACTCGCGGCGAGGGCGTTTCAGCCGCCGGTCGCGGGGGAGGTCTCTGAGACGATGATCGGGTTGCGCGACGGTGTTCGCGAGTGGTCGGGTGGAGATTATGCATCGCGGTGGCGGACTGGGTGAGGGGACCGATGACCTGGGCCCCGAGCGTGCCCAGCGCGGACGCCACCGGCGCGAGGCGGAGAGCGCGGGAAGCAGGAGTGGTGGCCGGGTGGGGGTGACCTACAAGTACTTCGGGGCACCCAACGGAGCGACCGCCGCACGCGTACCGATCTCCATGCGCCCCGAGGAGCTCGGCGGGGACGAGCTGGGTATGGGCGGCATGTTCTCCAAGATCAAACCGGAGACGATGGCCGCCATGGTGCTCACCGGCATAGAGGGCATACCCCTGCACCGGGTCCCCCCGCTGGAGCTCGTCGTCCTGCACCCCGACTACGCGGTGGTCAAACTCCCCACGACGGTCGTCGACCCGCTGCGCGGCATCGGCGAGGAGTCGGTGGGCGCCGCGGCCTTCATATGGTCCACGGTCCCGGACCGCGGCGGCCCCGGCGACGCCTTCCGCGTCTACCAGCTCCTCCACGAATGGCAGGACTTCTCACACCGGCTGCACGAGGCGGGGCATCAGCCGTACTGCTTGGTATGGCCTTGAGCTGACGGCGCCTTGACCGGCGGGGCGCGCTCCTACGGGCTTGGGCGGTCTTACGGGCATGGGCGCGCCTACGGGGGTGAGCGCTCGGCCGCGGCGGTTACGGGCGTGGGCGGGCGGCCCGTACGGGCGCGGGCGCGCGAACAGCCCGTACGCACACCGACGCCCGGCCGGTCCGTACAGAGCAGCGGGCGCTCGGGCAGCACAGAGCAGCAGGCGCTCGGGCAGCACAGGGCAGCGGGCGCTCGGGCAGCCAGTACGACACCGGCGCTCGGGCAGTCCGTCGGGCGGGGCCTGCCGCAGGCCGCGCGTCACTCGCCGAAGCGCTGGTTGAACTCCTCGACCAGCCGGCCGCCCGCCGCCTCCACCAGCCGCCCCACCACGGGGTGGATCACCAGGCTCGCGACCGCACCCGCGAGCACCGGGAGCCGGCGGGCGAACCACTGACGGACGTACTCCATGGTGGACAGGTCCGCCTCGGGCGCGGTGACGGCCTCCTCCAGTTCGTCCAGGAGGCCGACGGCCCGTTCCGCCTCCGGCTCGCCCGCCGGGACGAGGGCCCGTACGCGCGCGAACTCGGCGCGCAGGGATGCCAGTTCCTCCTCGGTGACCGCCGCCGCCGAACCGCCCGGTGCGGCCTCGATACGGGAGACGGTGTTGCCGCGGCCGACGACGACCTGGCCGGACACGTCCTGGGTGTGCACTTCGTAGCGGTCGCCGTGGCTCTCGGTCGTCTCGGGCATGGCGGGCTCCTTCCGGTTCACTGC
>NZ_JBHVHQ010000289.1:0-9275 GCF_042800135.1 Streptomyces sp. NPDC057654
CTCCTGATGACTGGTGGCTGAATTCAGATTGACGCCGAACCGAAATTTCCTCATGAGTTCGCTCCGTTCCTTCCAGCCGGCCCGTCGGCGTCCTGACCGAATACCGATTCCGGCAGCAGCACCCGAAAATTGTTGAGGATTACAGAAAGTTCCTCCGCCAGACGCCCGGCGGCTTCGGCCCCGACCCGGTCGCCCCGGTAGGCCAAGGAGCCCCGCAGAGCGGCGTCCCGTTCGGCGAAAGTGATGGTCACCGGGAACTTGCTGGTCTCCGTGCGCCGCGCGACGAAATCCACGGGGCTCATCCGGGCGTCCCCCAGCCACCCCGACCAGTTGGACAGGCTGACGCTGTTCAGCAGCACGTCCGCGTAGGGCGTGTGCCCCGGCGACCGCCTCGGCGCGAGACCGCGCACCACATCCTCGAACGAGGCCGCCCGGTGCTCGAAGGCGTCGATGGTCTCCTCCCGCAGGACCCGCAGCAGATCGGCGAGCGTCATGCCTGCCGTGCACCGGGAGCGCAGCACCAGCGTGTTCAGGCACGGCCCGATCACGTCCTGGAACTCGGACGGTCCGCGATGGGCCACCGGGATGCCGAAGGTGAGGTCCGTCAGCCCGGTCCAGCGGTGCAGCGCGGCGGCGACCGCGGTCGCCTGGATCATGAAGGCCGAGACCTTCTCCGCGCGTTGTACGGGCAGCACCTCGCGCGCCACGTCGGGCCCCAGGGCCAGACCCAGGTTCCCCAACGGCTGCGCTGTCGCTGGTGCGTTCAGACCGAGAGAGCTTGGCGCTCCCTTCAACTGGCGGCACCAGTAGGCGACATCATCCGCCACAGCCGACTTCCGGGCCTCGGCGGCCACCAGGTCGCGGTACTGCTGCCGGGGCTCCGACGGAACCGCCTCCGCGTCCACCGGCTCGTAACAGCGCTCCAACTCCCGTACGAGAATCGGCACCGACTCGCCGTCGAGCACGAGATGGTGGACGCACAGCGACAGCACGTGACGCCGCGGCCCGACGGTGAACAGCGCGGCACGCAGCAGACGTCCATCCTCCGGGACGAGGGCGGACGCGGCCTCATCGGCCCATTCGCCGAGCCGCGCCTCCCGCTCGGGCCCGGTCAGCCCGGTGAGGTCGGCCCGCTCGATGTCCGGGGTCCACGGCGGGGTCACCTCCTGGAACAGCCGGCCGTCGCGGTCCAGGAAGCGGGTGCGCAGGATCTCGTGCCGGGCGATCACGGCGGCGAGCGCGTCGCATAGCGCCGCCGGGTCCAGCTCGCCGTCCACCTCCCAGGACAGTGGCACATGGTACGTCGCGTGGACCGGGTCCAGGCGCTGGGCGAGCCAGATGCTCTCCTGGAACCCGGAGGCCGGGAAGGCGCCCTCGGGCTCCGGGCGCGCCGGGGCGGCATCGGCCGGGGCGGGCGGCGCGTCGGCGGCGGCGCGTTCGATGACGCCCACCAGCTCGCCGAAGCCGGGGTGGGTGAAGAGGTCGCGGATCGACAGGTCGACGCCGAAGCGCCTGCCGACGCGCGTCAGCAGCGTGGTCGCGAGCAGGGAGTGCCCGCCCAGCTCGAAGAAGGAGTCCTCGGCCGAGACCACGGGCACGCCCAGCACGCTCTGCCAGATCATGGCGAGCGCGACGGCGGTGGGCGAGGCGATCCCGCGGACCGTCGGGGACGATGTCGCCCGAGGCGAGACTGTCGGGGCCTCGGCCGGTTCCTGTCGCCGCTCACCGCCGCCAGTGGGTCGTACCGGTGGGGCCGGCGCTTCGGTCGCGGTCCTCGTGGGCGGCACGCCCACGGCGGGCAGCAGCGCCAGCCTCTCCCCCACCGTGCGGTGCGGGGCGGCGACCATGTCCGCGACGACGGCCAGGTGGTCCCGTGCCAGCGAGGCGAGCAGCTCCGGGCCGAGGGAGCCGTCGGCGTCCTTCCACAGCATGCGGCTGCCGTGGCTGTCCTCCATCAGCATGACGGTGAGCCGGTAGTCCGGTACGTCCGTGAGCTCCAGCAGCCGCAGCTCGCACGGCGCGTCCCCGCCCTCGAACCGCAGCCGCCCCACATCCGGCCCGCCGCGCCAGGACCCGTCCTCCTCGAAGTGCCCGAACTGCAAGTACTGGAGGACCACTTGATGCGTACAGTCACGGCCCGCCGACCCGGTCAGCCCCGCCGTCCGCAGGATCGTGGGCAGCGGCAGGTCTCCGTGGCGGGTCCCGGCCCGCACCTGCTCCCGCAGGCCGCGCGCCAGTTCCGCGTACGTCCGGGAGCCGTCGAGCCGCTCCCGGAACGGCAGGACGTTGACGAAGAAACCGACGCGTCCGTCCAGGGCCGGGGCCGACCGCCCGTGGTAGGGGGCCGACGCGATGATGTCGTCCGAGGCGGTGTGGCGGTGCAGCGTCACGAACAGCGCGGCGAACATGACGGTGAAGTAGGTGACGTTCAGTTGGCGCGCCAACGCCCGCACTTGTAAAGACAGTTGCGGGTCTATGGACTGCCGCAACTGCCGGTAGCCGTCCGCCTCGGCGCGTACGGGCAGCAGCGGCCGGGCCTGGGCGTCGGCGCCGCTCAGCACGGTGCGCCAGTAGTCCCGCAGAGGATCGCCCCCGGCACCGAGCGCCATTTCCCATGAGCGCTGGGCGTGGGCGACGTACGGGACGAGGGCGTCCGGCTCCCCCAGCCGCTCCCCGCCGTAGGCCCGGCGCAGCTCGTCCAGGAGCAGGGGGGCCGAGGTGCCGTCGAGGACGAGGTGGTGGACGGTGAGCAGCAGCAGCGTGTAGTCCGGCCCGTACAGCAGCTCGACCCGCGCCAGCGGTCCGCGGTTCAGGTCGAAGGGGGCGCGCGCCGCCACGATGGCGTCGTAGCGCTCGGCGGTCACCGTACGGACGGTGAAGGGCACGGGCTCCGCGTTGATCCAGGACAGCCGGGTTCCGGTGCGGGTCTCGACGACGCGGGCCCGGAGCATGGGGTGACGTCGCGTCACCTCGGTCACCGCGGCGCGCAGTCGCTCCGTGTCCAGGTCGCCGCTGACATCGAGGGCCAGCGGGATGATGTGCTCCCAGCGTTCGGGGGCGCGCTGCCAGGAGACCCACATGGCCTCCTGTACGGCGGACAGCGGGAGCTCGTCGCGCGGCGCGGCCCACCCGGCGCCGCGGCCCTGCTGCGGCCGGTCGTGGGTCGTGTCGTCAGCCATGGGTCGTCCTCCGGGCGTGGGTCATGACGCTTGCGCGGTGAGCGCGCGCTTGTCGGTCTTGCCCGACGGGGTCAGCGGCAGCGCGGGCACCCGCACGAAGCGGCGGGGCACCATATGGGCGGGCAGCGACTCCTTGGCGCGGGCCGTGAGCCGTTCGGCCAGCACGTCCCGGCCCACGCCGCCCTCGTCATCGGCGCCGGGGATCGGCGCATAGAACGCGGTGAGCATGCGCTCGCCGATGCGGCTGGTGACCGCCAGGACCACGAGGTCCTGTACGCCCTCGGTGCCGTGCAGCGCGCTCTCGATCTCGCCGGTCTCGATGCGATATCCGTTGATCTTCACCTGGTCGTCGGCCCGCCCCGCGAACTCCCAGGTGCCGTCCGGCAGGGCCACGGCCAGATCGCCGCTGCGGTAGTAGCGCCGGAACTCCCCCGTGCCCGCGAGGTCGAGCAGGGGGTACCGCTCCGCGGTCAGCTCCGGCCGTCCGAGGTAGCCGATGGCCAACTGCGGCCCCGACAGGCAGAGTTCCCCGATACGTCCGGGCGGGGTGCGACCGCCCCACTCGTCGAGCAGCACCACTTCGAAGCCGTCGAGCGGCCGTCCGATGTTCAGCTCGGGGTCGGGGGTCACGCCCGCCGCCGCGGAACCGTCCGCCGACGCGCCCCGGCTCACCGCCGGCAGCGCGTCGATCTCGCTCTCGGGCAGCCGCCGGTAGGTCGCGAGCACGGTGGTCTCGGTGATGCCGTACGAGTTGAAGAACTCGGACCCCGTACCGTGCACGCGGCGCCAGGCGCGTACCGCTTCCAGGTCCACCGCCTCGCCGCCGAAGATGATGTAGCGCAGCATCAGCTCCGGCCGCTCGCCCGTGTCCTCGACCCGGGCCACCGCCGACCGCGAGAGGTAACGGAACACCGAGGGAACCTGGTTGAGGACGGTGACGCGCTCGGCGACGACGAGGTCGAGCATCGCGTCGGGCGAGCGGGCGACCTCGGTCGGCACCACGACCAGCCGGGCGCCGTGGGTGAGCGCGCCCCACATCTCCCATACGGAGAAGTCGAAGCACGGGGAGTGGAACAGCGTCCACACGTCGTCGCCGCGCAGATCGAAGACCTGGTCGCAGGCGTCGAGCAGCGCCGTGACGTTCCGGTGGGAGACCACGACGCCCTTGGGGTCGCCGCTCGACCCGGATGTGTAGATCACGTAGGCCGGCGCGTCCGGGGCCGCCTCTGCCGTCGACTGTCCGACCTGCGGCTCGGGAGCGCGCCGGTAGGCTTCCTCGACGTCGATGACGGTGGCGTCCGGAAGCACCGCCGAGGCGTCCTGATCGGCCACCACCAGATCGAGGGACGCGTCATGCGCCATGTACCGCACCCGCTCCGGCGGATAGGACGGGTCCAGCGGTACGTACGAACAGCCGGCCTTCAGGACGGCGATGGCCGCGGCCACCACATCGTTGCCGCGCCGCAGATACAGCCCCACCCGAGCGCCGGGGGCGGGCCTGTGTCGGGTGATGGCGGAGGCCAAGCGATCCGAGAGATCATTGAGTTGTCGGTACGTCAGGGATTCCCGGCCATCCGTCACGGCCTGCGCGTCGGGGGTACGCGCGGCCTGTTCCTCGAATATGCGGTGCAGAGTGAGCTGGGCGAACACGTGCTGCTTTCCTCCTCGTTGCGGACTCATCACGGCTCGTTGCGGGCCGGTGCGCTGATTCGACGGCTACGAGCGCAGGCTCAGGGGCCGCAGGTCGGTCCACACAGCGGTGATGTGGGACAGGCAGTCGCTCTTGGAGCCGGACACGCCCACGGGCTCCCAGCCGTCGGGGGCGGCGCGGTCCTCGGGCCAGACGGAGTACTGGTCCTCGTGGTTGCGGACCACGGTGTACCGGCGGTCGTCATCCTCGAACATGGGAAACGCGGTCCTCTCTGCTGGGCCGGGCGCCGAATGCGGCGTCGCCGGTGTCTGTCCGTACGAACGGGCCGGGCGGTTCCGGGCCTTCAGGCCCTGCGGATCCTGCGGGTCCTACGAGGTCGAGGAGCGTGCCGCGCATCCGCGACAGCATCGCCGCGCCCTCGGGCGCCGTGAGGAAGAAATGGTCGCCGGACAGCTGACTGTGGGTGAAGCCGCCGGTGGTGAGCGGCTCCCAGGCCGCCACCTCGTCCTCGGACACGATGGTGTCCTCCATCCCGCCGAACGCGCTGATGGGGATGGTCAGGGGCGGCCGCTCGCGGTACGCGTAGGTGTAGTCCAGCTCGAAGTCGGCGCGCAGGGCGGGCAGGGCCATCGCTCTGATCTCCGGCCGCGCCAGCACCGCCGGTGACGTTCCGCCGAGCCGGTCGATGAAGGCGAGCAGGTCATGGTCCGTCAGGTCGTGTACGGACACCCGGGCGCTCCCCAGATGCGGGGCCTTGTGCGCGGCCACCATGAGGGCGGCCGGGGAGCCACCGGGCAGGTCCCGCAGACGGGCGGCCACCTCGTACGCGACGAGTGCGCCGAGGCTGTGCCCGAAGAGCACGAGGGGCCGGTCGCACTCGGCGCTTACCACCTCGGCCAGCGCGTCGGCCAGGGGCTCCATGCGACGGTACGGAGACTCGCGCAACCTGCCGCCACGGCCCGGCAGTTGAACGGCACAGACCTCCACTTCCGGAGGGAACGCCGTCGACCACGGGTAGTACATGGACGCCGAGCTGCCCGCCCCCGGCAGGCATATTAGGCGTACCTTCGCGTCCGGGCGCGGCGGGAAGCGCAGCAGCCAGGGGCTCTTCACCGGACCTCCTGGGTGTCAGCCGTGATGGAACGCCGCTGAGTGGACTGCCGTACGTGGTCGGCGAGTTCACTGATCGTCGGGTGGTGGAAGACATCTCCGACGCGCAGGACGATCCCTGCCTCGCGGGCCCGGTGCACCATCTGGATGCTCTTGAGCGAGTCGCCGCCGACGGCGAAGAAGTCCTCGTCGACGTCGTCCTGCGGGCGGCCCAGCACCTGCGTCCAGATGCCGGCGAGCGTCCGCTCGATGCCGTCCCGTGGGGCCACGCGGTCGTGCGCGGGGGCCGCGGCGGGTGCGGGCAGGGCCGCGCGGTCGAGCATGCCCCGCCCCGTGAGCGGCCACCCCGGCCCGACCACCACATTGGCCGGGAACAAGTAACCCGGCCCCCCGTCGCGCACGTAGGCACCCACCGCGGCGGCAAAAGCGTCGTCATCTTCAGCGCCTCCCGCCGACACCGGACCCTGCCGTACGAGGTAGCCGACGAGCTCAGCCCCGGCGGCGCCGTCCGGAACCGCCGCGATCACGACCGCTTCCCGTACGCCCGCGTGGGCGCGGAGCATGTTCTCGATCTCGCCGGGCTCGACGCGTACGCCCCGCACCTTGACCTGGTGGTCGTTACGGCCCAGGAAGTCAAGGCTCCCGTCGGCCCGCCAGCGCACCAGGTCGCCTGTGCGGTACAGCCGCGCTCCCGGCGTCGGAGCGTACGGATGCGGAACGAACCGGTCGGCGGTCAGGGCCGGCTGCCCCAGATAGCCGCGGGCGAGCACCGCGCCGCCCAGATACAGCTCGCCGGGCACGCCCACCGGAACCGGCCGCAGCTCGCGGTCGAGCACGTACGTCTCGGCCCCCGCGACGGGCCGCCCGATGGGCACCCGCACGTCCTCGGCGAGCTCCGCGCCCGCGGGCGGGGCCGCACACTCCCACTCGGTCACCTCGACCGACGCCTCCGTAGGCCCGTACGCGTTGTAGAGCCGCACCGGAAGCCGGGCGAGGGCGCGGTCGTGTGTCGTACGGGGCAGCTCCTGGCCGCTGCACAGCACGCGCCGCAGCGACGCGCAGCGGTCGAGGCCAGGCTCTTCGAGGAAGGCTTCCAGCAGCGGCGGCACGAAGTGCGCGGTGGTCACCCGCTCCCGTTCGATCAGCTCGACGAGGTACGCGGGGTCGCGGTGCCCGCCCGGCGCGGCCACGACGAGGGCCGCGCCCGTCGTCAGCGGCCACAGCAGCTCCGTCACGGAGACGTCGAAGGTGCAGGGCGTCTTGTGCAGCACCCGGTCCGAGGGGCCGATGCCGTGGGTGGCCTGGATGGAGCGGACCCGGTTGGCCAGGCCCCGGTGCGGGACGCCCACCGCTTTCGGCGTGCCCGTGGAGCCGGAGGTGTGGATGACGTACGCGAGGCGGTCGGGCCCGACGGGACCGGCCGCCATCGGCGTACCGTCACGCGGCCCGTCCGCCCAGGCGAAGGCGTCCACGGCGGTTACGGGCGCCCCGGCGTCGGCGAGGAGCGGGGCGAGCTCGCCGGTGGTGAGGAGGTGCGCCGCGCCGACCGCGCGCAGCATCTGTACGAGCCGTGCGGGCGGGTCCTCCGGGGACAGCGGCAGATAGGCGCTCCCGGCGGCGAGGACCGCCAGGGCGGACGTCACCAGACCGGTACCGCGCGGCAGGCAGACGGCGACGGGTGCGTCCGCACTCGCGCCCCGCTCCACGAGATGGCGAGCCAGCTCGTCTGCCCGGCCCGCGAGTTCCGCGTAGCTCAGCCGGTCTCCTTCGAAGACGACCGCGGTGGCGTCGGGGGTGCGCCGCGCCTGCCGGTCGATCATCTCGTGCACCGGGCCGTCCCAGGCGTACGCGGCCGGGCCTCGGCTCCACTGCCCGAGCAGCAGGCCGGCCTCCTCCTCATCCGTCAGGGAGAACCGGGACAGCGGCGTTCCGGGGTCGTCCAGCGCGGTGCGCAGGACGTGCCGGTACTGCCGGGCCATACGCCGCACGGACTCCGCGTCGAACAGCTCGGTGCGGTAGCGGAAGACGCAGTCCGCGCCGTCGTCGTGCGGGCGGATCTCCAGCCAGAGGTCCGTGAAGGTGGTCCGCGGGGTCACCGGGAAGACGTCCGCTTCCACTCCGGTCAGGTGGGGCGTGGTCAGCGGCTGCTGGACCGCGAACATCGCCTGGAACAGCGGGTCGTGGCTGCGTTCGCGCTCCGGGCCGAGCTCCGTCACGATCCGCTCCAGCGGTACGTCCTGACGGGGGAAGGCGTCCAGCGCGCTGCGCCGCACTCGGCGCAGCACCTCTTCGAAGGCGGGGTCGCCGCTCAAGTCGACGCGCAGCGGCAGGGTGTTGACGAACATGCCGATGAGCGGGGCGAGTTCGGAGCGGGCGCGCCCGGCGCTGGGGCTGCCGACGACGAGGTTCTCGGCGCCCGAGAGCCGGGAGAGCTGGAGCGCGAACACCGACAGCAGCAGCATGAACGGCGTGGCCTTGTTGCGCTGCGCGGCGGTCCGTACCGCCTGCCATGTCTCCTGATCGAACGTCATGGTGTGGGCGGCCCCGTCGAATCCCTGCACGGCGGGGCGGGGATACGTGGTGGGGATCTCCAGCAGCGCGGGCGCGTCGGCCAGCCGGTCGCGCCAGTGGTCGAGCGCCTTCTCGGCCTCGGGGCCCGCGAGTTCGCGGTGCTGGCGGGCCGCGTAGTCGCCGAACTGGAGGGGCAGCGGGGCCAGGTCCGGCTCGCGTCCGGACGTACGGGCCGCGTACAGCTCGGACAGCTCCTCGAAGAGGCGGGCCATGGACCAGCCGTCGCAGATGGTGTGGTGACAGATGACGGCCAGGGCGTGGTCCCGTTCGCCGAGGCGCACCGCCAGGGTTCTGAGGAGCGGTCCTCGCGCGAGGTCGAAGACGCGCTCGGTCTCCGCCTCGATGAAGGCGCGGGCCATTTCCGTACGCCCGGCCTCGGGCTCCCGCGTCAGGTCGGTGACCGGGAGCGGGATCGTGAGGCCCGGTGCCACGTACTGCTGGGGCTCCCCCGCCGCGTCGGCGCGGAACACGGTGCGCAGCGCCTCGTGCCGGTCCACGATGCGGTTCAGGGACCAGTGCAGCGCCGCCAAGTCGAGCTGCCCGCGCAGCCGCAGGGCCGCCACGAGGTTGTAGGCGCTGTTGCCGGAGTCGAGCTGGTCGAGGAACCACAGCCGCCGCTGGGCGAAGGACGCGGGCAGGAGCTTCCCGGCGCGCACCCCGTCCGCGCGGTCCTCGGCTTCGGCGGGCTCCGCCTGCTGGAGGACGGCCTGGTCGGTCATGCGAGCCCCCCGGCTTCGCCGCCGCTCGCCTTCGCCGCGGCGGCG
>NZ_JBHVHQ010000290.1:0-9255 GCF_042800135.1 Streptomyces sp. NPDC057654
CGGAGGCCGTCTCCGGGATCGTGGCGTCGGTCGTTTCCGGGACGGTGGCGGCAGTCGTCTCCTCGACCGTCGCGGCAGCCGTCTCCTGGACGGCGGTGGCGGCCGTGGTCCGACCGCTGTCCGTCGCCGGGCCGGTGACCGGCGTCGGGGGGACCGCGGCAGTGGCCTGGTAGTGCTCGACGCGGCCGTCGAGCAGCACGCGGACCAGCTGGATCCGCACGCCGTGGTCGGCGGTCCAGTGCCACCGGTCGCCGCCGACATGCAGGATGCCCAGGTTGATCCCGTACTTCAGGTGGAGGAGCGCGGGAACGAGGTCACCGCCGACGTTGTCGTAGCTGCCGGGCGTCCGCACCTGCTGGACGATGGCCGCGGTGACGCCGGAGCCCCGTGCCACCTCGCGCCAGGTCTCCCATTCCTCGTCGTCCAGAGCCGACAGCAGCGCGGCGCGCAGCGCCTCCCGGGTCTCCGGGTCGGGCTCCTCGTCGAACCGCCGCCGGACGAACTCCTGGATCATGTGCGGGAAGGAGCCCGGAGCGATGTGTTCCGCGCTGCGGTACTGCTCCTGCAACGGCGCGAGGATCGTGTACCAGAGCTCGGAGGCGTCGCCGTGGAGCTCCGCCGCGAGCTGCTCCGCGAGGGCCTCGCGCACGGTCGCCGCGTCGAGCCCGGGTGCGAGGCGCTCGGCCACCAGCCCGGATGCGTAGTAGGTCGACAGCACGGCGTTGACGAGGCAGTCGCCGTCCGCGGCGACCTCCTGGGGCCGCAGGCCGTCCGCGCGCAGCGTACGGGCCTGGTGGAGGTCGATCGAGAGCTCTTCCCACGTCTCGTGGGCCGGGTCGTGGACCGGGCTCCCCACCACCGGGTTCCCCAGGGCCGCCGTCGTCTCCGAAACCGCGGACGCCTCCGAAACCGCGGACGACGTCTGCGGCGTCTCCGTGACCTCGGACATCCCTGAGCCCTCGGGCGCCTCGGATATCTCGGATGCCTCGGGTACCTCGGACGTCGAGGATGTCGTGGACGCCTCGGGTACCTCGGATGTCTGCGGGGGCGCCGAGCCGACGGACCGAGCCGAGGAGCCGGCCTCGTTCCCCTCGCCCAGGACCGAGCCCGCGCCGGCCTCCGGGGCGGCGGCCGTGACCGTCGCCAGGCCGTGCTCGCCGGGCTCGCCCCACGTCAGGAAGTGTCCGGCGGTGGCGGTGTCACGGGTCAGTTCGGGACGGACGTACCGGTCCTCGAACTGGTCCCGCGTCATGGTCCGGCCGTGGGCGGTGACCATCCCGTCGGCGCCCGCGGTGACATGCCAGACCTGGGCGTCCTCCGTCTCCGGCACCTGCTGGACGCGGTGCAGCTCCAGGAGCAGGGGGTCGCTCCAGTCGGTCGCCGTGCGCGGCGGTACGTACCAGCCGGAGGGCGTGCGGATCGCGTCGGTGCGCACCCCGCCCAGGCCCAGCAGCGTGCCCTGCGGGGACAGGCTGACGGACAGCAGGTCGGAGACGTGGAAGGCGGCCCGGAAGGCGGCGCCGCGCCAGCGGAACCGGCCGAGCACCTTCTCGGTGTCCAGCTCCACCAGGACGTACGCGTCGGCGAGGCCGCGCACGTTCCAGTACGTGTCCATGGCCGCGCCCTCGACACGGGTCATGGCCCAGCCGCTGGTGCTGGTGGTCACCCCGGTGCTCTGGCTGAAGGAGGCGCCGCCGCCGGCCGTGCCGCCGGCGTGCGAGTCCAGCGGGTGCGCGGGGTTGGCGTCGGCTCCGACGGCGTTGCCGCGTGACTCGGTGCCGGACAGGTTGTTGTTCTGCGACCCGTAGTCGCTGCGTTCACTGGTGCCCGGCCGGGCGGCCAGCGCCGGGCCGACCTTGGCGGGGACGATCGCGATGCGCAGCCGGCCCAGGGCGTCGGCGCCCACCCGGTCGACGGTCTGGAGGTCGGCCCACAGGTCGTCGGGGTCGGTGCTCAGACCGTGCTGGACCAGGTGGCGGGCCAGGACGCTGGGGTTGATCAGCTTGCGCAGCGCGTCGAGCGAGTGGCGGCCGCGGCCCGCGAGGTCGCCGGCGTCGCCGCGGGAGGCGCGCATCCGCTCGACGAGGGAGTCGAACAGCTGCCGTACGGCCTCCGGGTTGAGCTGGACGACCGCGGCCTTGCGGGCGAGCTCGGCAGCGGCGATCCGGTACCCGAGCGCGGCGCTGTGCAGGTCGAGTACGGGCCGTGCCAGCGGGAGCGGGGGCGCCGTGCGGGGCTGGCCGGCCAGTTCGGAGACCGGGACCAGGAGCTCCTCGCGCAGCGGGACGGTGACGGTGTACATGCCGCCCGTATGGGGCTGGGCGAGCCCGGCCACCGGACGGGCCGCGCCGAGGCTCAGGGTGGCCGCGGTCTGCGAGACGCGGACGGTCTCCTGGAGGGTGATCTCCAGTTCGCTGTCCACGAGGTAGCCCGCCAGCGGTCCGCTGACCGTGAAGCCGTCGTGGCGGCGGGTCCAGGCGCTGCCCGAGGTGCTCTGGGCGGTCGACCGCGAGCGGGTGTAGGAGAGGGCCGACTCGGAAGCGGTGGCGCCGGCCTGGACGCTCCTGCCCTTCGTACGGCCACGGCCGGGTTCGGTACGGGCGTTGGACTGCACGTACCGGCTGACCGTGCCCTCGACGGTCTCGCCGGTGGACACCGCCTCGGAGTCCTGGGCGCGGTTGAGGCGCAGGACGATCTGGAGGTGCCGCCGGAAGCCGGGGCCGCCGCTGGACAGCGGGTGCAGGACGACGCCCGGCCCCCGCATCGCGTCGACCATGGCCACCAGGGAACCCGGCGACATCATGATGTCCAGCGTCCCGGTCAGGCTGGCGCCCGGGGTCTCCAGCGTCCACATGGCGTCGCGGGCGCCGCGCGCGTGCTGGTCCAGGAGGCCGTTGAGGCCCCGCATGACCTGCTGGGACAGACGCCCGGCCGCGGTGTCGACGGGCAGCAGGCGCTCGGTGACCGCGGTGAGCGGGAACGCGCGGGCGGGGAAGCGGGCCGGTACGCCGGTCGTGCCGGCGGCCGATGCCGTGGCCGTCGTGGCGGCGGACGCCGTGGGCCGCGGGCTGAGGAAGGTGACGCCCTCGTCGACGACGACGGGTTCGTTCGTCCGCTCCCTGCGCGACCACGTGCCCGCCTGGTTGAGGTCCTCGGCGACGGCGGTGACCGACCAGCTGATCCGGCCGGTGTGCACCGAGTGCGGCACGCCGCTGCGGACGATGTAGCGGCCCGGGTTGATGTTCATGCCCCGGGTGGTGCTCGTGCTGCGGCTGTCGGTGGCCGAGTAGGTCACGGAGCCGCCGCCCTGCTCGGCGCCCGAACCGCCGCTGAGGCCCACGGTGTTGCTGTGGTTGCGGAAGAAACCACTGGTGGTGACGGACTGGGTGCCGTTGAATCCGGCGGAGTGCTCGTCGAGGTCGAACGTGTCCAGGCCGAGGGCGCCGGCATGGCTTCGCCGGACGGAGTCGACCTCGGCCCGGAGCACCAGCCGGATCTTCCGGTCGGTGAGCAGGCCGTCGAGGACGAGCTGGGTGGGGAACGCCTCGGACTCGCTGTGCAGCGCCGCCACGAGCTGGTCCCGGGTCACGATCGTCTGCGCGTGGAGGGCGGCGACCGGCTCCGGGACGCCGAGTTCCGCTAGTGCCTGGGACACGTTCTGCCGGACCTGTCGCAGGCCCTGTACGCCGATCACGCGGTCGCGCTGGGTGAGCGCGTACGGGACGTTCTGCCGCTGCTGTGCGCTCCGGGTCCGAGCGTCCGCGGTCTGTGTGTCCGCGGCCTGTGCGTTCTCGGTCTGAGCGCCCGTGGTCTGTGCGTTCCCGGTCCGATCGTCCTCGGACAGGGTGTGCTCGACCTGTGGCTGGTCCCAGACCGGCACCAGCCACTGGGCCTCACCCGTCAGGACGTTCGCGTCCACCGTGCGCCGGGTGACCCCCGTCCGCTCGGACGCGCCGTTCAGCTTCTGCCACGAGTCGAGGACGAGCTTCTCGGCCTTGTCGAGGGGGCCGCGCGGCGTGACGCGGTGCACCGCGACGGAGGGCCGGAAGCGCACCCGGTAGGTGTGCAGGACGCTTTCGTTCTCTTCGGCTCCGGCCCGCGCGTACCCGTGCACCTTGTACGTGTAGTACGTGTCGGAGTGCTGCCTGCCGTCGGTGCGCGACATCGAGAAGCCGGGCGTGTACCCCGGGCTCGCGACGGTGGCGAGGGACACGGAGAGGCTGCTGGAGAGCCCCAGCGTCGCGCTGTACGACTCGGAGCCCGTGGTGTCCCGCATCCCGGTCGGCCAGTGGTCGAAACCCACGTTGCGCAGGCGCAGGCCGGACACCGGTGCGATGCGCGTCCCGGACGCGGTGGCGGGCACGCGCTCGGCCCGCAGTTCGAAGCTGATCACCTCCTGCGTGTTGTCGCCCAGCTGACGGGTCAGCATGTGCGACGCGCCCTCCGCCGAGAACAGCTCCGCCATCTGGTACGTGAGCGACTCCGGGTGGAAATGGGTGTCCAGGAAGCCGGACAGGCCCGCCAGTTCGGCGTGGTCCCACGTCGGTATCCCGGTCTGCCGCTCGGCCTCCCGCAGCGCCGTGACGAGGTGATCGCGCACCTCGTCGGCGCCGGACAGCCCCACGGGCGAGAACACCCCGACGGGCCCGGCGGGCGTGGACAGCTCCGCCGGGGGCGCGGGCGCCGGGGTCTCCTCGACGGCCGTCGAGGGACCCTGCGTGCCCGGCGCGGACCGCTGTTGCCCGCCCCGGACGTTCTGCTCCCGCCGCGCCGCCCGCTCCTCGTCGCGGATCACCTGATCGAGCGCGTCACGGAAGTCCGCGGCCTGTTCGGCGGGGACGCGGACGACGACGGATATGTCCCCGGAGTGCAGCCGGCCGGGGTGCCCGAGCAGGCGCGAGGAGGCGTTGAGCCGCACGGTCAGCACGAACGGCACACTCTCGCCGTTGAAGCGCACCGTCTCCCACAGCCCCGCGGAGACGTTGGCCGCCGAACCCGAACCGGACGCGGTGCTCGCGCTCAGCGAGAGCGGCGAACCCTTCACCGAGGCCGTCGGCAGGACGCCCGAGCCGGTCCCGAGGGAAAGCCCGACACCGGTCGAACGGCCGGAGCCGACACTGGTGTTGGCACCCTGCATGCCCAGCCTGCGCGTGTTGCGCACCAGCGGGACGGCCGAGGCGTCGCCGGCCTGCCGGACGGCGCGCAGGCGCGCCCGCAGCGAGATGAGCAGCACGTCGCCGTTGGTCATCCGCACCGGCGGCAGCCCCGTCTCACCCCCGAACAGCCGGGTGAGGTCGGACATCACGTTCAGCTCGCCCATCCGGCCGTGCAGGTACTCGTGCAGCGGGGTGCCGGAGCGCGCGTCCAGGTATGCCGAGAACAGCTGTTCGCGGAACGTGCCGAGGTCGCCGACCTGCTGGGGGACGACGAAGAAGCGCCGTGCCTGCCGGGTGAACCGGTCGAGAGCGGAGTCCGCGGCGTCGCGCGGCAACTCCGCCTGCCAGGCGACGGCGGGCGCCGTCGCGGCCAGGGAGACCAGCTCGGACGGGAAGGCCGCGAGCAGACTGCCGATCGCCGAGAGAGCCACGCCGGCGTCGCCGGGCGCGGTGGTGACGACCGTGAACTTGGCGTCGGCGAAGGAGAAGTGCGTCAGCTGTCCGCCGAGCCCCAGGGAGGGGTTGCTGTAGACGAGGTCGGTCCGGCCGCGGCCCTCGGTGCGGGTCGACTTCGCGCCGACCGAGACCTTGGGGCTCAGCACGAGCCCGCCGCTCGCGAGGACGGCGGCCGTCGCGGTCTCGCCGCCGCTCAGGGAGCGGGTGTTGCCGGTGCTGACGGACACGCCGGTGCTGCGGCTGGAGCCGGCCTCCTGGAGGCCGATGCTCCGCTCCCCGTGCGGCCGGTACTGCGCGTCGAGCACCGTGGCCCGGTCCCGGGCCACCTCGGTGAGCGTGAGGCGGACCGTGTACGGGCGTGCCGCGTTCGGGTCGCGCAGGGTCAGTCCGCCGTCCAGCAGCCGCCGCGCGAACTCGCGCGGGCTCAGCCCCTCCAGCAGCCGGGTCACCTCGTCCCGCACGGCGTCCGCCAGCCACGTGGGGCGCCGCTCCGGCAGCAGGCTGACGACGAGGTCGGCGATGGTGCCGG
The DNA here is from genome assembly GCF_042800135.1 of Streptomyces sp. NPDC057654. Lineage (NCBI taxonomy): Bacteria > Bacillati > Actinomycetota > Actinomycetes > Kitasatosporales > Streptomycetaceae > Streptomyces > Streptomyces sp. NPDC057654. The sequence goes on from NZ_JBHVHQ010000290.1 coordinate 6,142, forward strand.
TCCGGGCGGTGCCGGGCTGGTCGGCGCCGTCGAAGCGCACGCCGTCGAAGGCGATCATGCTGCCGAACGTGCCCAGCGGGAACCGCCGCGGCGTCTCCGCGAAACCGGTCGGCGGCTGCGCCTGCGACTCGGGCTCGGGGAACAGGTTCCGGACGGACTCCAGTATCTCGTCGTGGAACCCGCTGCCCTCGGCCTCGTCGCCGACCAGGTGGAGCGTGCCCTCGTGCGGCTTCTCGGGCTCCACCTCGATGAGCGTGACCGTCTCGCCGTGCGCGACGGGCACCGTCGTGGTGTGCGACGCGGCGTCGTCGGTGAGGTCGGAGTGGTGCCCGCCGTCGTGACCGCTCTCCGCCCCGGCGTCGAACAGGTGCTGGATCGGGGCGGTCTCCTCCAGCGCGACGGACGGCCCCGGCCGCGCCGCGGGCCGCTTCGTCGTGATCCGCACGATCCCGTCGGAGCCGGGCCCCTCCCAGAGGACGGCGTGCCCGGCGGTGGCCGGGTCGCCGTCGAGTTCGGGACGGATGTACAGCTCCTCGAACCGCTCGCGCGGGAGGCTCTCGCCGTATGCGACGACCGCGTCCGCCGGGCCTGCCGTGACCTGCCACAGCAGACCTTCGTCGAGCTCCGGCGCCCGCTGGGCGCGGCGCAGGTCGAGCAGCAGGTCGTCGCCCCAGCCGGTCGCAGTGCGCGGCGGAACGTACCAGCCGGAAGGCGTTCGGATCGCCGCCCGCGGAAGACCGCCGAGGCCCAGCAGCGCGGCCTCCGGGGAGTACCGCACGGACAGCAGGTCGGATACGTGGAAGACGGCGGTGAGGGTCTTGCCGTCCAGGTGGAGGAAGCCGCGCTCGTTGGCGCCCTCGACGCGCAGCACCACGTAGGCGTCGGTGAAGTCGTGCGTGCGCCACAGGGTGTTCTGGGCGGCGCCCTCGACCAGGTTCATCGCCCAGCCGGAGCTGGTGGTGGTCCGGCCCGTGGCCGTGCTGAAGGCGGCGCCGGCGTTCGCGGAGCCCATCGGGTGCGCATGGGACGCACCCAGGGACGTGCCCTGGCCCTGGCCCGTACCGGCCGTCAGGGTGTTGTTCTGCGAGCCGTAGTCGCTGCGCTCCGACGTGCCCGGCCGCCAGCCCAGCGAACGGGCCTGCCCGGCCGGCAGGATCGAGAGGCTCAGCACGCCGGTGGTGTCCGTGAACGGCCCGCCGACGGCCCGCAGATCCGGGCCCAGCGGGGCCGGATCGTCGTTCAGACCGTTGCGCAGTACATGCCGGGCGAGGACGTTGGCGTCGAAGAACCGGTACAGGGTGTCCAGCGAGAACTGGCCGCGCCGGGCGAGGTCGCCGGGTTCCGCGCCGAACCGGCGCAACTCCGCGACCACCCTGTCGAACAGTTCGCGCGCGGCAGCGGTGTTGAGCTGCACGCCCAGGGCCTTGCCGCCGAGGTCGCCGGACGTGATCGCGTAGCGCCGCGCCGCCGGGAGCCGCGCCGCCGCCTGCTCCGGGGAGAGCAGCCCCACGGCCGGCTGTGCGAGCGGCCGGGGGAGCAGCCCCTTGAGTTCGCTGAGCGGGACGGCGATCTCCTCGCGCAGCCGCACCCGCACCCGGTGCGTACCGCCCTGGGGGAGCTGTACGGCCTGGGCGGTCTGCCGCGCCAGGTCGCCGCTGAGCGTGGCGGCGCTGCGCGAGACCTGCACGGTCTGCTGGAGGGTGATCTCCAGCTCGCCGTGGAGCTGGAAGGTGGCCAGGACGTCCGAGACGGTGTGGCCGTCGTGGCGGCGGCTGAACCGGCCGTCGGTCAGGCTCCGCGAGGTGTTCGAGGAGCGGCTGTAGGCGGCCGAACCGCCGGAGAGCAGGCCGGTGACCTGGTGGCCGCTCGCCCGGGTGCGGCTGACGCCGAGCTCCTGGTGGGTGTTCGACTGGGTGTAGCGGCTGACGGCGCCGGGGGTGAGCAGACCCGTGAACCGCGCACCGTGGCTCTGGGGGTCGCGGTTCAGCCGGATGACCAGCTGGACGCGCTTGAGGTGGCCCGCGCCGGACGACATGGTGTGCAGGCCCAGACCGGGGCCGAGCAGGGCGTCGTTCATGGCGTGCAGGGACCGCGGGGCGAGCATCGTGTCCAGCGTGCCCGGCAGAGTCGTACCGGGCAGATGCAGCGTCCACAGGGAGTCGCGCACGGAACTCGCGTGCTCGCCGAGCAGCGCGTCAACGGCTTCCATGAGCGCGTCGGCGAGCCGGACCGGGTTTTCGTGGTGCCCGCGGTCCTGCTGCTCCGGCTCGCCTTCGTGCTCACCGGGCCCCGCGCTGTCGTGCGGGGGCAGGAAGCGCTCGCTGACGGTGGCGGTCGGGAACGAGGCGACCGTCAGCGTGCCGGGCACCGTCGCCGTCTCGGTGGCCTCGGCCACCGGCCACTGCGGGCTGACGAAGGCGACGCCGTCCCGGACGCGCAGGACCCTGTCGCGCTCGTCCGGCGACCAGGCGCCGAGCTGGTTGACGTTCTCGGCGCGCGCGGTCAGCCTCCAGGTGACCTGGGCCGTGTGCCTGCGGTGCGGGAGCCGTTCGCGCATGACGATGCGGCCCGGGTTGACGTTGGTGATCCGTGCGGTGCTGCGGCCCTTGCCGGGCGAGAAGCTGCGCCCGTAGCCCGCGCCGCCCGTCAGGTCGCCGGCGCCGCCGCTGAGGGTGGCGGAGTGGCTGTGGTTGAGGTGGTTGGTGGCGGTGCTGTCGGTGCCCGAGAACGCCATCGAGTACTCGGCGAGGTCCATCGTGTTCAGCTCGACGGTCTGCGGGTCGTCGACCACGTCGGTCAGCTGCGCCCGCATGGCCAGCCGCACCTTGCGGTCGGTGAGCAGGCCGTCCAGCACGACCTGCCCGGCGACCGAGCCGGCCCCCGAGTGCAGCGCCGCGACCATCTGGTCGTGGTTGACCAGCGACTCCAGGTGGAGCTGGGCGAGGTGCTCGGGCACGCCGAGTTCGACCAACAGCTCGACGGCCGCCGCGCGGACCGCCTCGACGCCGGTGACGCCGAGCACGCGATCGTGCTGGGTGAGCGCGTATCCGCTCCCGGCCGCGGCCGTGGCGGGCGTCCGGGACGCGGTGGGAGCCGCCGTGACCCGGTACGGGT
>NZ_JBHVHQ010000291.1:0-9249 GCF_042800135.1 Streptomyces sp. NPDC057654
TCGCCACGCTGATCGTGCCCGCCGACGTCTCCTGGACGGACGGCGGCAAGCCGGCGCCCACCGGACTCGGCGTACGCTCCGGGGCCACCCCCTCCGACTTCGCGGCCGTCACCGCCGCGCTGACGTCCGGCGAGCCCGCCGCCATCCTCCTGGGCGCCGCCGCGACCCGCGGCCCGGAGCTGGAGGCCGCCGCCCGGATCGCGCGGGCGACCGGCGCCAGGCTGCTCTGCGAGACCTTCCCGGCCCGCCTGGAGCGCGGCGCGGGCGTCCCCGAGGCCGAGCGGCTCGCCTACCTCGCCGACGCCGCGTCCGCCCAGCTCGCCGGCCTGCGCCACCTCGTACTCATCGGCGCGGCCTCGCCCGTCACCTTCTTCGCCTACCCCGGCAAGCCCGGCGATCTGGTGCCGGAGGGCTGCCAGGTGCACACGCTCGCGCCGACGCCGGAGCAGGCGGCGCGGGCGCTGCCGTCGTTCGCTCACAAGATCGCGCACAAGATCGCGCCCGAGAGCGCGCCCGACGCGGCCCCCGAGGTCGCCGCCGCCCGCAGGCCCGACCGTCCCACCGGCCCGCTCACCGCCGAGTCCGCCGCCGACGCCATCGGCGCGCTGCTCCCCGAGGACGCGATCGTCGTGGACGAGTCCAACACCTCCGGCCTCTGGCTGCCCGGCGCCACCGCGGGCGCGCCCCGCCACGACTGGCTGACCCTCACCGGCGGCGCCATCGGCCAGGGCATGCCCGTGGCGACCGGCGCGGCCGTGGCCTGTCCGCGGCGGCCCGTGCTCTGCCTGGAATCGGACGGCAGCGCCATGTACACGATGCAGGCGCTGTGGACGCAGGCCCGCGAGAACCTCGACGTCACCACCGTCATCTTCGACAACCGCTCCTACGCGATCCTCAACCTGGAGCTCCAGCAGGTGGGCGCGGCGGCCGCCGGCGAGCGGGCCCGCGGCCTGCTGGACCTGTCCCGGCCCGAACTGGACTTCGTGGCGCTCGCCAACGGCATGGGCGTGCCCGCCGCGAAGGCCACCACCGCCGAGGAGTTCACCGCCCAGCTCGAACGCGCCCTCGCCGACCCCGGCCCGTACCTCATCGACTGCGTGGTGCCGCCCGTCGTCTGAGCGGGGATCAACGGGCACCGGCCTTTCGCGCGCACCGGTGCGTACTCTTCGGTACGGCCGCGCGAACGGCGCGGCGAAGAACCGAGCATCGGAGCCGCCATATGCCGGACAGCAAGCGCATTCTCTGCTTCGGGGACTCGCTCACCTGGGGCTGGGTCCCCGTGGCGGAGGGGGAGCTCTCCCGGCGCTATCCCTTCGAGGAGCGGTGGACGGGCGTCATGGCCGGCGCGCTCGGCGACGGGTACGAGATCGTGGAGGAGGGGCTCAGCGGCCGGACGACCTCCGCCGACGACCCCCTCGACCCCCGGCTCAACGGCTCCCGCTATCTGCCGTCCGCGCTCGCCAGCCATCTTCCGCTCGACCTCGTCGTCATCATGCTCGGCACCAACGACACCAAGGCGCACTTCGCCCGCACGCCCTACGACATCGCCATGGGAATGGCCGTGCTGCTGAGCCAGGCGGCCCAGTCGGCGGGCGGCGTCGGCACGGGCTACCCCGCGCCCCGCGCGCTCGTCGTCGCGCCCCCGGCGCTCGGGGAGCTCACCGGCCCGTGGCGGGGCGAGGTCTTCAAGGGCGGCAAGGAGAAGTCCGCTCGGCTCGCGGTCCTCTACCGCGCCCTGGCGGACGCCTCGGGCGCGGCCTTCGCCGACGCCGGGGAGTTCATCACCACCGACGGCAAGGACGGCGTCCACTTCACCCCCGAGAACAACGAGGACCTCGGCCGCGCGCTGGCCGGCGTGGTGTCCTCGCTGCTGTAGCGCCGTAGCCGCCCGCGTTCGAGGGCCGGACCCCGCGCCGGGGACCGGCCCTGAACGGCTCTCGAACGGCCCGGTCAGCCGTGGCCGTCGCTCTCCCACAGGCCCGCGTGCCTGCGGTGCGCGTCCGCGACGCCCTGGTTGAAGAACCGGTCGTAGTACTCCAGCTCCACATGGTGCGCCTGGAGCCAGACCCCCGGCACATGGATCGCGTCCGTATGGGCGGGGAACCGGCCGTGCGTGTCGAAGATGTACGAGCAGATGTCGCGCGCGCACTCGATGACCCGCTCGTCGTACTCACTGGCCTCCGCCAGATAGCGCTGCCCGTAGTCCTCCTTGTAGATCCGGGCGAAGACGTCCTTGTCCGTGTACGTGCCGCCCGGACCGAACTTCGATCGGATCACCGCGTCCACGGCCGCCGGCATCGACGCCTGGTAGGGCGGGCACGCGGCCTCGATCAGCCGCTCGCCGCCGCGCTCCAGGCCGACGGGGTGGGATCGGGTGTTCGCGTACTTGGGCAGTGGTACGTGCCAGCGCCAGATGTCCGCCAGCCGCCAGCGCGGGGTGACGAACGAGAAGCCCAGCATCCGCCCGTACAGCCGGGAGAACTTCGGGTCGCCCAGCGCGATCTGCGGGTTGATCGAGGCGTGGATCCACGCGCCCAGCCCCATCGCGTCCGCGACGAGCATCAGGTTCTGGAGCAGCAGATCCGCCTCGATCTGGGTCCGCAGCGGGCCCAGCGCCCCCAGCGGGAGCTTCAGATCGCCGTTGAGGAAGCCGTTCTTGACCCACTTCTTCACGCCCGCCGGACGGTAGAAGTTCCGGTCGTCGACCAGCGTGGGCCGGGCCCCGTCGGGCTGTGTCAGCAGATACATCAGCCCGTTGATGTACTGGTGCGAGAGGTCCACCACCGGGAAGAAGACCGTGCTGCCCGGCAGGTTGGACAGGAACCGGTTCGAGTCGAGATAGGCGGGGAAGTCCCGCAGCCCCTCGGCCACGTCGAGCCGGGAATCGAGCACCTTGACCTTCGCGAGGCGGGCCCGCTCGATCAGGTTCGCGGCGTCGAACGGCACGTCCGGCGCGGGCGGCAGCTTCCGCAGGAAGTATGTGCCGCTGTCGTCGATCATGAAGAAGTGGGTGCCCTGGGCGTTGTCCGGACTGCCCGCCGCCCGGCCCGCCATCGTCAGGTTGGGCTTCGACATGATCGGCTTGCCGTCGCGCGGGTCCTCGAACGGCCGGTCCGGCATGGTCAGCCCGGTGCAGCCGGTCAGCGCGATCAGCACCGCCTGCTCCAGCTCGCCCAGCGGCTCGGGCGAGTTGGGGGAGTGGTAGGTCATCGACCCGGCGGAGACGGACGCGCCCCGGCTCACCCGGTGCGTACGCCGCCGCCACACGGTCTCCAGCAGGGGCCGGACGAGCAGGTCGTCCAGCCCCTCGTGCGCTGCTGTGCTCATCGCCGTCCTCTCAGCCCTCGGCGCCGGGACCCCGCGCCGGTTGAACCGGCCGCCAGGGGGCGAAGGCGCTGCCGTGCCGCGGCAGCATGGCCGCCAGCTCCGGGCAGTGCCGCAGGATGACCGAGTTCATCGAGCCGTGCTCCACCCAGTCCATGCCCAGCGGGGTGTAGACCTCGGGCCGGTAGTCGACGGTCAGGAACCGGTCGCTCTGGAGCCGCCGGGTGGCCATCAGGATGAAGATGCGGAACGCGGTGTCGCTGAACCCGAAACCGGTCGGCGGGTTCTCGGCGAACAGACCCACCATCGTGTCGATCTCGTCGACCGAGCTGTACACCTCCTTGAGGCGCGCCACCGTCCGCGGGTCCTCGGTGAGCTCCTCGAACCGCCGGATGCGCTGCTTGCGCAGCCCGGCCCGGAAGTCGTTGTACCGCGGCACGCCGCGCCGCCGGGTCCGCACCAGGTCCACGACGGACAGGTCGATCACCTCGCCGTCGCGCTCGAAGTGCTGGAGCGCGCGCGGGAAGTTGTTGAGGGTGATCGCGCCGGGGTGGGCGATGCCGAAGGAGTACAGCGAGTCGGTGAGCCCCGTCTTGCGGGCCACGGACTCGGCCGCGGTGCCCTGGATGTCGTTGAAGCCCAGGGTCTCCAGCCGCTGCCCGAAGTGGTGCTCGCGCATCTCGAAGTCGTCCGGGATCAGCGGGTGCATCCGGTAGACGGTGACGAAGTCCTCGGTGAGGGAGTACGGCACGTCGTTGTGGTCCGGCAGCGTCTGCGGGATGCCGGTGAGCGCGTGCGCGTCCAGCAGCCACAGGCCGAGCTTGCTCAGCCAGTTGTCCGGCGGGCCCTCCCAGTTGGTGTGCAGCCCGATGTCCAGGGCCTCGGTGGCGAGGATCGCCGGAGTCCACTCGATCGTGTGGATTTTCGCGATCAGCGCCGAGACCACCAGCCGCGCGGTCTGGTATATCCGCTCCTCGCTCATCGTCGGGTAGGCGTGCCGCAGCGCGCCGCAGACCGCGTTGTGCTCGCGCGCGAAGAGGGTGTGCATCATGCTCAGGCCCAGCCACCAGTTCTCGCTGAAGCCGGTGAGCGGGATGCCGTCGTGCCCGACGGGCAGATGGCCCTCCTCCAGACGCAGCGTCGCGCCGCCGTCCGCGTCCCGCATCGAGCGCGCCGTCTCCTCGTTCTCGCCGTACACCTCGGAACCGTCCCACCAGTGCGAGGCGGTGTTGGAGAAGAGGATCGGCGGCCGGTTGCCGGGCTGCTCGACGCCCTCGTTGTCGGCGAACCGCATCACGTTCTCGGGCGGCCCGCCCGGCGTGTTGTGCCAGTCGGGGCTGCCCGGCGGCAGCGCCACCTCGACGTTCCGCTTGCCCGCCGGGTAGCGCCGGTGGTTGACCCAGTCGTGCACCTGGAACTGGATCCAGGACGCGGCGAGGATGTTCAGCGAGGTCGCGGGCCGGAACTCCTCACGGGTCAGCAGCTGCCTGCTGACGGTCACCGGGTTCGGGGTGTCGAAGAGGTCCGGGCGGTAGTCCGGCTTGAGGTTGCGGCCGAAGGACGCGCCGACCGCGCCCATCTGGGGGGCGGAGAGGTCGTTGGACGTGCCGTCGTACGTACGCGCCGTGCGCGCCTGCTCGTCGACGGGCGGCGGTACGGACACGGCCTGCGGCGGCGCCTCGCGGACCTCCGTGTCGATCAGGTTGTACCGGCGCAGCGCCTGCCGCAGCGCGACCAGGTTGAGCAGGCTCAGCTGCAACGGCAGCTTGTGCCACGGCACGAACCGGTTCACCAGCCGGAAGACGGCCCGTACGGGCACCCCGAGCACCACGTTGCGGCGCGGCTCGACCGTCATGAACCGCAGCCCCAGCCGGTGCGCGCTGCTCGCCTCGTACGCGACCTTGCGGGCCCGGTTCAGGTTGCCCAGCGGACGGAACTCGTCCGTGGTGTACCAGGGGTTGAACGCCAGCTCCTCGACGCGCCGCGCCGCCGAGCGGGCCTCCGCGGTGTCGATGTCCTGCGCGGGCAGCGTCAGCACCGCGACCGGCACCACCGCCGCCACGCTCTCCTTCCACTCCACCGCGCCGTTCTCGATGGGCGTGCGCCGCTCGTCCACGAACCGCTGCACGCACAGCTCGAACGCGACGTCGCCGCCGGTCAGCCGCTGCGCCAGCTCGCGCCGCAGATAGCCGGGGTCGGCGTGGTCCGCCTTCGGCGCGGGCGGCGCGCCGGGGGCGGGGCGCAGCTGGTAACGGACCGGGCCCGCCTCGCCCCACAGGATGGCGCCGCGGCTCCAGTACGTCTCCGCCGCGAGGCTGTCCACCTTGCGGCGGGTCGCCGCCTGCACATTGCGCCGCATCCGGGTCGCGGCCGTCAGACCCACCGCCAGCGGCAGCTTCACCAGCAGCCCGAACGCCTTCTGGAGCGTGCTGCCGGCGCCCGCCATGGCCTTGGCGAAGGCCACGAACTCCCGGGCGTCGCGGGCGTGCGACACGGGGAAGTTCGTGGTCAGCAGGTCGTGGCTCTCCTCCGCCGACACCTCGACGCGCACGGCCGCGCCGCGCATGTCGCCGGTCGCGTCGTGCTGCGGGATGCCGCTCGCGTTCGACAGCCGCACCAGCGCCGGATACTCGGCGCCGGGCTGGGCGAAGCCCGCCCGCAGCGGCGCCGGCAGGTCGTCGAGGAACCGCAGCCGCGCGTTCTCCAGCCCCAGCACCGCCTTGGCGTGGAAGGCCCGCTGCGGGTGCGCGGCCCCGCTCGTCTCCTTGTTCTTGAGCTGTACGCGCATCAGCTCGCGGGCGAGCCGCTCGAAGACCAGCCGTTCGGCCTCGGGACTGCCGCCTTCGTAGTGTTCGTAGTGGTCGTGCTGCCCGGTGTCGGCCATGGGACGTGCCCTCCGTTACGGGAGCAGGGGGCAGTGACGCTACTCGCGCGGATTGGCTTGCCACAGATGAGGTTTCGGGCCTCCTTGTGGATCTCGGCGGCGCGCGGCCGGGGCCCGGCCCCCGGCGGGAAATCGCAGCTCGGCGGGGGCGCTCGCGCGGCTGTGCGGGCGCCGGGGCAGGGCGGGCGGGGACGTCCTATCCCAGCAGCCACACCAGGCCCGCACCCGATGGCCGGTGTTCGCGTCCGCCCCGGCCCGGCTCGCTGCGCACAGCCGTGGGGCGCACCTCCCAGTACCCGTGAATATTATCTCTGACCTGCACTTATTGATGACGGGGTACCTGAGCAGTACGGTGGCCCCATGCCAGCCCTGAATGTGGACTTCCCCGACCAGGAGCTCCAGGAGATCCGGGAGATCGCCCAGGAGCGCGGGATGACGATGAAGGCGTTCGTCCGCGCGTCGACGGCCGATGCCATCGCGCACCACCGGGCGCTCAAGGAGGGCGCGGAGGTCTTCCGCCGGGTCTTCAACGACCCCGACCTCGCGGCCGCCATCGCCGACGCCGGGATAGACGACGGTCCCACCACCGGCACCTCCGGCCGGGCCGCCTGATCCATGCTCCCGATCCTCCACATCGACGTCCGCTGGCTGCTCACGCAGCACGAGATCGCGCTCCCCGACCAGCCCGTGATCTCCGACTTCTCCGCCCTGGTCGCCGCCGTCGCCCGGCACCGCGTCGACCCGCCCCGCCTCGGCGTCGACTCCGACCCCGCCTGGCGCGCGGCAGCCCTCCTGCACACCCTCGTGCTGCTCAAGCCGCTGCCCGCCTACAACGTGCGGTTCGCCTGCGCCGTCACCATCTCCTACATGCATGCCTCGGGCGAGGGGCTCGACGACCCGTACGGCGAACTGGTCGAGCTCACCAAGGAACTGGCCGCCGGCGACAGCGACGTCTTCGCGGCCGCCGACCGCATCCGCTCCTGGCGGCTGTGAGGGCGTCGGCGAGGGCGTAGGCGCGTGGGGGCCGTTCGGCTCACCGGCGGGCCGCTCCCGGCCGGGCGCCTCCGGCCAACTCGATGAGCTGGTCGAGCGCCGCGTACACGGTGCTCCTCGGCAGACGGCTGTAGCCGACGATGACGCCCTGGGTGCGCGGCGGCCCGTGCCAGAACGGGGCGAGCCCCAGGAGCGCGAGGGACCGCTGCCGGGCGCGGACGATCAGCTCTTTCTCGTCCGGGACGGACAGCACGGCGTGCAGGCCGGCGGGGATGCCGGTGAGCGGCAGCCCGGCGGCGACGAGATGGTCGCGCCTACGTCCGTACTCACCGCGCGTACGGCGGACCTGCCGGTCGAAGTGGCCGTCGCGGATCAGCTGGGCCAGCGCCAACTGGTCCAGCGGCGGCGCCTGCTGGCGCGCCACCCGGTCGATCACGGGCCTGCACAGCCGGGGCGGCAGCACGAGCCAGCCGAGCCGCATCGCGGGCGCGAGGGCCTTGGATGCGGTGCCCCCGTAGACGACCCGCGCCGGATCGAGGGCCTGGAGGGCGCTGACCGGCTTGCGGTCGAAGCGGTACTCGCCGTCGTAGTCGTCCTCGATCACATAGCCGTCCACGCGCCGCGCCCACTCGACGAGCTTCCTGCGCCGCGCCGGGCTCAACGTGACGCCCATGGGGAACTGGTGGGCCGCGGTCGTGAGCACCGCACGGGCCGGGGTGGCGGCGAGCGCGGTGATGTCGAGGCCGTCCGCGTCCACGGGCACCGGGTGCACGGTCAGCCCGGCCCGCGCCACCACCGTGCGGTGCACGTCCAGACAGGGGTCCTCCATCGCGATGTCCCGCAGGCCCAGGTCGTGCAGCGCCCCGGCCACCAGGCCGAGGCCGTCCGCGAATCCGCTGGTCACCAGCGTCTGCGCGGGGGTGGCCAGCACATCGCGGGCCCGGCCGAGGTAGTCGGTGAGCGCCCGCCGCAGCTCGGGGCGGCCCCGCGGATCGCCGTACCCGAACACCTCCGCGCCGGAGTGCGTCGCGGCTCGTACGGCCGCCGCCCAGGCCCGGCCGGGGAAGAGCGACGGGTCCGGGACGCCGGGGCGCAGATCCCACCGCACGGGGGCCGCGGCCGGGTACGGGCCCGGGATCGGGACCGGGTCGGCGGCGGGCGCCGCGGCCGGCCTGCCCGGGCTGCTGTCGCCCCCGCTGCCCCCGCTGCCCCCGCCGTCACCGCCGCGGGCGATCCGGGCGGGCGCCCCCTGCCGGGTGATCAGCCAGCCTTCGGCCGCCAGTTGCGCGTACGCCTCGACGACCGTACCCCGGGCGACGCCGAGTTGCGCGGCGAGGGCGCGGGTGGAGGGCAGCGGATCGGCCGCCCGCAGCCGGCCGGTCCGTATCGCCGTCCGCACGGCGGACTCGACCGCGACTTTCAGCGGCAGACCGGGTTTCAGGTCCAGATGCAGATCCATGACTGGTCCATTCCGCAAGGCGCGTACTGGTCCAGATTAGTGGACCAGTCGCAGAGGGCGAACCTACGGTCCCCGTATGAATTCACAGCCGCGGAAAACGCAGGACGCGACGAGAGGGCGGGCGGTGGAGCACCTGCACCGCCGGATACAGGGCGCGGGCGAGAGCGATACGGCCTGGCGGATCGTCACCGTCGTGGCGCGCCTCGCACTGGCCGCCGCCTTCCTCTCGGCGGTGGCCGACCGGCTGGGGCTCTGGGGCCCCTTCGGCACCAACACCGTCGCCTGGGGCACCTTCGACGCCTTCGTGACCTACACCGGAAATCTCGTTCCCTACCTCTCGGGCGGTCCCCTGCGGGCCGCCGCCGTGCTGGCGACCGTCGCCGAACTCGCCCTCGGCCTCACGCTGCTCCTGGGCGTGGCCGTGCGCTGGTCCGCCTGGCTGAGCGCGGCGCTGCTGCTGGTCTTCGGCCTGTCGATGGCCGTCTTCGTGCACCCGGAGAACCCGCTGGCCTTCTCGGTGTTCAGCGCCATGTCCGCGTCGGTCATGCTGGCCATGGCACCGCGCCAGGCCATGGTGTTCACCGTGGAC
>NZ_JBHVHQ010000292.1:0-9243 GCF_042800135.1 Streptomyces sp. NPDC057654
CGCGCAGTGTGGTGGCCCCTCCGGCGTGCAGCCGGACGCCGCCCCAGGAGAAGGGCAGGCCCGCGGCGCCCGCCGCGCCCCGCGGGTCGGCGCCGTCGCGCGAGCCGAGCCAGAGCCCTTGCAGGGCCGCGTCGAGCAGGGCGGGGTGGAGCCCGTACGAGGCGGCGTGCGCCTGCTGGTCCTCGGGGAGCCGGACCTCGGTGAAGACCTCGCGGCCGCGCCGCCAGGCGGCTCGGAGCCCCTGGAAGGCGGGCCCGTAGCCGTATCCGGCAGCGCCGAAGCGTGCGTAGAGGTCATCCACGGCGATCGGCTCGGCTCCGGGCGGGGGCCAGGCCGCGTCAGCGGCGGGCGGTTCGGTGTCCGCGCCGAGGGGGCCTGCGCCGCCGGGGCCTGCGCCGCCGGGGCCGAGGATTCCGGTGACGTGCGGGGTCCAGTCGGCGGCGGCGTCCTCGCGGCGGGAGAACAGGTCGATGGCGCGGCGGCCGTCGGCGTCGACGGCGCCGACCCGCAGTTGCAGCCTGAGGGCCGCGTCGGGCGGCAGGAACAGCGGTGCCTGGAGGGTGAGTTCCTCGACGACGGGGCACCCTGCCTCGTCGGCGGCGCGTACGGCCAGCTCCACGAAGGCCGCGCCGGGCAGCAGGACGGTGTCGGAGACGCGGTGGTCGGCGAGCCAGGGGTGGGTGCGCTGCGACAGCCGGCCGCTGAGCACCAGTTCCCCGGAGTCCGCGACCTCGATGGCGGCGCCCAGCAGCGGGTGGCCGGCGCTGTCGAGGCCCGCGGCGGCGATGTCCGGGCGGGCCCCGGCCCCCGGCTGCGGCCAGAAGCGTTCGCGCTGGAAGGGGTAGGTGGGCAGGTCGACGCGGCGGGCCCCGGGGCAGGCGGCGGAGAAGTCGACCGGCAGGCCGCCCTCCCATGCCTCGCCGAGAGCGCGCAGCATACGGGCGGGGCCGCCGTCGTCGCGGCGCAGAGTGCCGATGGCGCGGGCGTCGCGCCCGGCGGCCTCCGCGGTCTCCTGGACGGCGGAGGTCAGGACAGGGTGCGCGCTGGGTTCCACGAAGAGCCGGAACCCGTCGCCGAGGAGGGCCCGCGTGGTCTTCTCGAACTCGACGGTCCGGCGCAGGTTGCGGTACCAGTACGCGGCGTCCAGCCGGGTCCCGTCCAGCGGCTTCCCGGTCACGGTGGAGTAGAAGGGCACCTCTGCCTGGCGTGGCGTCAGCCCGGCCAGCTGATCAAGGAGTTCGGCCTCCATGCTCTCGACGTGCGCGGAGTGGGAGGCGTAGTCGACCGGTACGTAGCGGGCGCGCACCTCGCGCTTCGCGGCCTGGGCCATCAGCTCGTCGAGCGCGGCGACGTCGCCGGAGACCACGGTGGAGACGGGTCCGTTGACGGCCGCCACCGACAGCCGGCCGCCCCAGCGCGCGATCCATTCGCGCACCTGGTCGGCGGGGAGCGCGACGGAGGCCATGCCGCCGCCGTCCGACAGGGCGCGCAAGGCCTTGCTCCGCAGCGCCACGACACGCGCCGCGTCGTCGAGGGACAGCGCCCCGGCGACGCAGGCCGCCGCGATCTCGCCCTGGGAGTGGCCGACGACGGCCCCCGGCTCCACCCCGTACGAGCGCCACAGGCCGGACAGCGACACCATCACCGCGAACAGCACGGGCTGGACGACGTCGACGCGCTCGAAGGTGGGCGCGCCGTCCTCGGCGCGCAGTACGGCCTTCAACGACCAGTCCACGTAGGGCGCGAGCGCCTGCTCGCACTCGGCGACGAGGTCCGCGAACACCGGCTGGGTCGCGAGCAGTTCGGCGCCCATGCCGGCCCATTGGGAGCCTTGGCCGGGGAAGACGAACACGGCGCGGGTGTCGGCGTCCTGGGCCGCATAGCCAGCCGCTGACGCGTCGTCGGTCAGCGCGCGCAGTTCGTGGAGCAGTTCCTCGCGGTCGCCGACGAGCGCGGCGCGGTGCTCGAAGGCGGTGCGGCCGTGGAGGGCGAGGCCGACGTCGGCGGGGGCCGCGGCAGGGTGCTCGGCCAGGTGCAGGCTCAGCCGCCGCGCCTGTGCCCGTAGCGCTTCGGGAGTACGGGCCGACAGCGGCCAGGCGGCGAGGGCGACGCGGTCCGACTCGGGGCGGTCAGCGGTGGCGGGGTCCGGCTCGGGCGCCTGCTCCAGGATGGCGTGCACGTTGGTGCCGCTCAGGCCGAAGGACGACACTCCGGCGCGGGCCGGGCGGTCGCTCTCGGGCCAGGGGCGCGGTTCGGTGGCGAGGCTCAGGGCGCCGCGCTCCCAGTCGACCTGGGTGGAGGGCCGGTCGATGTGCAGGGTCGGCGGGACCGTGCCGTGCCGCATGGCCAGGACGGTCTTGATGACTCCGGCGACGCCGGAGGCGGCCTGGGTGTGGCCGATGTTGGACTTCAGCGACCCGACGAGCAACGGCCGGTCGGCGGGCCGGTCCTGACCGTATGTCGCGAGCAGGGCCTGCGCCTCGATGGGGTCGCCCAGGGTGGTGCCGGTGCCGTGCGCCTCGACCACGTCCACGTCGCCGGGCGCGAGCCCCGCGTTGGCGAGGGCGGCCCGGATGACGCGCTGCTGGGAGGGGCCGTTGGGTGCGGACAGGCCGTTGCTCGCGCCGTCCTGGTTGATGGCGCTGCCCCGCACGACGGCCAGCACCGGGTGGCCGTGCCGGCGCGCGTCGGAGAGCCGTTCCAGCAGCAGCACGCCCGCGCCCTCGCCCATGCCCATGCCGTCGGCGGCGTCCGAGAACGCCTTGCACCGCCCGTCGGCGGCGAGTCCGCGCTGGCGGGAGAAGGTGACGATGGCGCCGGGGGTGGCCATCACCGCGACGCCGCCGACGAGCGCGAGGGAGCAGTCCCCGGCGCGCAGGGCCTGGCCCGCGAGGTGGAGGGCGACGAGGGAGGAGGAGCAGGCGGTGTCGACGGTGACCGCCGGGCCTTCGAGGCCGAGGGTGTAGGCGACGCGGCCGGAGACGACGCTGGGCGCGCTGCCGGTCAGGAGGTGCCCTTCGCCTTCCGCGGACCGCGCGACGACGTTCGCGTAGTCGGCGTAGTTGACGCCGGTGAACACGCCGGTGCGGCTGCCGCGCAGCGCTGTCGGGTCGAGCCCGGCGCGTTCGAACGCCTCCCAGGTGGTCTCCAGGAGGAGCCGCTGCTGCGGGTCCATGGCGAGGGCCTCGCGCGGGGAGATCCCGAAGAAGGGGGCGTCGAACTCGGCGGCGTCGTGCAGGAATCCGCCGTGCCGGGTGGTGGAGGTGCCGGGCCGGTCGGGGTCGGGGTCGTACAGCTCGTCGAGCGGCCAGCCCCGGTCGGCGGGGAACTCGGAGACGGCGTCGCCGCCTTCGGCGAGGAGCCGCCACAGCTCTTCGGGGGACGCGATGCCGCCGGGGAAGCGGCAGGCCATGGAGACGATGGCGACGGGGTCGTCGTCGGCCGCGACGGCGGGGGCGGACCGGCCTGGCGAACCCTCCGTCACCCCGCTTTCCCCGCCCATGAGTTCCGTGCGGATGTGGCGGGCCAGCACGGCGGCTGACGGGTAGTCGAAGATGAGGGAGGAGGGCAGCCGCAGGCCGGTCGCGGCGGTGAGGCGGTTGCGCAGTTCCACGGCGGTGAGCGAGGCGAAGCCCAGTTCCTGGAACGCCTTGCCCGGCCTGATGTCGTCGGCCGAGCCGTGCCCGAGCACGGCCGCGGCGTGCGTGCGTACCAGCTCCAGCAGCGTCCGGTCACGGCCCGCCGCGTCGAGGGCGGCGAGCCGCTCGCGCAGCGCCTGCGCGGCGGGGGCCTCGGCGGGCCCGTCCTCCCGCTGCACGGCCAGGGCGCGGCGGACGTCGGGGACGCCGGTGAGCAGCGGGCTGGGGCGGGCGGAGGTGAAGACGGCGGTGAACCGCTCCCAGTCGACGTCGGCGACGGCGATGACACTCTCGTCGTCGTCCAGGACCTGCTGGAGGGCGGCGACGGCGCGGCCGGGGTCGATCCGCGGCAGGCCGTGCTCCTCCAGGTTGAACAGGTCGGCGTCGGCTCCGGCGGCCCGCTCCTGCCAGGGGTTCTCCGCCTGCCAGACGCCCCAGTCGACGGTGGTGGCGCGCAGGCCGCGGGCGCGGCGGTGCTGGGCGAGGGCGCCGAGGTAGGCGTTGCCCGCGGCGTACGCGCCGTGGTCGCCGCTGCCCCAGACGCCGGCGATGGAGGAGAAGAGGACGAAGGCGTCCAGCTCCCGGTCGAGGAGTGCGTCGAGGTGGGCGGCGCCGGCGGCCTTGGCGGCGACGATCTGCTCGAAGGCGGACAGCGGCGTGGACTCCAGCGGGGCGAGCGCGATGAAGGCCGCGGCGTGCACGACGGCGGTGACGGGGTCGCCCTGGGCGTCGAGTGCGGTCAGCATCGCCTCGACGGCCCCACGGTCCGTCAGGTCGCAGCTGGGCAGGGAGACTCGGGTGCCGAACTCGGCCAGTTCGGCGGCGAGTTCCATGGCGCCCGGCGCGTTGGGGCCGCGACGTCCGGGCAGGACGACGTGTTCGGCGCCGCCGCGGGCCAGCCAGCGGGCGAGGTGCGGGCCGACCGCACCCGTGCCGCCGGTCAGCAGCACCGTGCCGCGCGGCTGCCAGGGCCGTCCCCCGCCCGCGGCCCTGGGGGCGCGGACGAGACGGCGGGCGAGGAGACCGGTGGCGCGCAGCGCGAGCTGGTCCTCGGGCGCGTCCGAGGCCGAGGCTGAACCCGCGCCCGTACCGGATCCCGTGCCCGTGCCCGTAGCTCCGGCGAGCGCGGCGCCGAGCCGGGCCTGCCCCCGTTCGTCGAGGCGGGGCGGCAGGTCGATGAGGCCGCCCCAGCGCGCGGGGACCTCCAGGGCGGCCACCAGCCCGGTGCCCCAGACGAGAGCCTGGTCCGGGTCGGTGACGGGGTCGTGCGGGCCGGTGGAGACCGCGCCGTGGGTGGCGCACCACAGGGGCGCGGTGAGCTGGAGGTCGCCGAGGGCCTGTACGAGCGCGACGGTCAGGGCCGCGCCGCAGGGCAGGGCGGGGTGTTCGGGGTGCGGCCGCCCGTCGGCGGCGAGCAGCGACAGCACCCCCGCCGGGACGCGACCGGCGAGGGCCGCCGTCACCTTGGCGGCGAGCGCGTCGCGCCGCACGTCGTCGGCGGTCAGCACGACGGGCAGAACGTCGAGCCGGCCGCCGCCGAGCCCGGCCAGGGCCTGGAGGGGGCCTCGTACGCGTTCGTCCTCGTCGTGGTCCGCGGGGAGGACCACGAGCCAGCTGCCGTCCGGTGTCCGTACCGCAGGTGAGGGCGGTTCGGGCAGGGGCTGCCATTCGGTGCGGTAGCGCCAGGAGTCGATGGCGGCCGCGTCGGTCCGCCGCGGCCGCCAGGCGCGCCGGGCGGGCAGCACCCGGTCGAGGGGTTCGGGGTCGACGGCGAGGCGGTCGGCGGTGGCGGCGAGGTCGCCGTCCTCGACCATCCGCCAGAAGTCGGTGTCGGCCGGGTCGGCGGTCCCCGTGCCGCGGCGCGGTGCGGCGCCGTCCTCGGGTTCGAGCCAGTAGCGCCGCGTCTGGAAGGGGTAGCCGGGCAGGCCGACCGTGCGCGCGCCGGTGCGGGCGTAGACGGCGGACCAGTCGACGGCGACGCCGGCGACCCACAGTTCGGCGGCCGAGGCGAGCGCCCGCCGCGGTCCGCCCTCGCCGCGCCGTAGGGTCCCGGCGACCACGGCGCCGCCCATCGCATCCGCCGTGCCCGCCGCGCCCGCTGTGCTTTCGACGGTCTCCTGGATCGCCATGGTCAGCACCGGGTGCGGGGACGATTCGAGGAAGACGTCGAAGCCCTGCCCGGCGAGGGCGCGGACGGCGGTCTCGAAGCGCACGGTCCGCCGCAGGTTGCGGTACCAGTAGCCGGCGTCCATGGCGGTGGTGTCCAGCCAGTCGCCGGTGACGGTGGAGAACAGCGGGACGCGGCCGGGCAGCGGACGCACGTCGGCCAGCTCGGTCAGCAGCCGGTCCTCGATCCGCGCGACCTGCGCCGAGTGCGAGGCGTAGTCCACGGGGACGGCCCTGGCCCGTACGCCCCGCTCCTCGCAGTGCGCGAGGAGTTCGGCGAGCGCCCCGGCCTCTCCGGAGACGA
The DNA here is from genome assembly GCF_042800135.1 of Streptomyces sp. NPDC057654. NCBI lineage: Bacteria > Bacillati > Actinomycetota > Actinomycetes > Kitasatosporales > Streptomycetaceae > Streptomyces > Streptomyces sp. NPDC057654. The sequence goes on from NZ_JBHVHQ010000292.1 coordinate 6,109, forward strand.
CGACGGCGGCGGGGCCGTTGACTGCGGCAACGGACAGCCGCTCGCCCCACGTCTCGATCTCGGCGCGGGCCCGGTCCTGGGGCAGGGAGACGGAGGCCATGCCGCCTTGTCCTGCGAGGGCGCGCAGGGCCCGGCTGCGCAGGGCGACGACTTTCGCGCCGTCGTCGAGGGTGAGGGCGCCGCAGACGACGGCGGCGGCGATCTCGCCCTGGCTGTGGCCGACCACGGCGTCGGGCCGCACGCCCCAGGAGTCCCAGAGGGCGGCCAGCGACACCATCACCGCGAACAGCGCGGGCTGCACCACGTCGACGCGGTCCAGGGACGGCGCGCCGGGGTCCTCGCGCAGGACGGGGAGGAGCTGCCAGTCGGTGTGCGGGGCGAGGGCGGCGGCGCAGGCGTGGACGCGGTCGCGGAACACCTCGTTGGAGTCGAGGAGTTCGCGGGCCATGCCCGGCCACTGGGAGCCCTGGCCGGGGAAGACCAGGGCTGTCCGTCCCTCGGCGGTCGCGCCGCCGCCGAGTACGAGGCCGGGCGCGGCGGCGGTGTCGGGGCGGGCGAGGGCGTCGAGCCCGTCGCGGAGCGCGGGGAGGCCGTCGCCGAGCAGCACGGCGCGGTGGTCGAAGGCGGCGCGGGTGGTGGCGAGGGAGAGCCCGATGTCGGCGGGTTCCGGGTCGTCGGCGGCGTCGAGGTGGCCGGCGAGCGCCGCGGCCTGGTCGCGGAGGGCCGCGGGGGTGCGGCCGGAGAGGACCCACGGCGTCGTCGGCAGGGGCGCGGCGGGCGCCTCGGAGCCGGGCTCCTGCTCGGGGTCGGGGGCAGGGGCCTCTTCGAGTACGAGGTGGGCGTTGGTGCCGCTCATGCCGAAGGAGGAGACCCCGGCGCGGCGCGGGCGGCCAGTCTCGGGCCACGGGACGGCGTCGGTGAGCAGTTCCACCGCGCCCGCGGACCAGTCGGCGTGCGGAGTGGGCCCATCGACGTGCAGGGTGCGGGGCAGCATGCCGTGGCGCAGCGCGAGCACCGTCTTGATGACGCTCGCGACGCCCGCCGCGGCCTGGGTGTGCCCGATGTTGGACTTCAGCGACCCGAGCCACAACGGCCTTTGCGCGGACCGGTCCTGACCGTACGTCGCCAGCAGCGCGTCGACTTCGATCGGGTCGCCGAGGGTGGTGCCGGTGCCGTGCGCCTCGACGGCGTCGACGTCCGCGGCGGTGAGCCGGGCGTCGGCGAGCGCGGCCCGGATGACGCGCTGCTGGGAGGGGCCGTTGGGCGCGGTGAGGCCGTTGCTGGCGCCGTCCTGGTTCATGGCGGAGCCGCGGAGGACGGCGAGGACGGGATGGCCGTTGCTGCGGGCGTCCGTCAGCCGTTCCAGCATCAGCATCCCGACGCCTTCGCCCCAGCCCGTGCCGTCGGCGGCGGCCGCGAAGGGCTTGCACCGGCCGTCGGGGGCCATGGCGCCCTGCCGGTTGAACTCCACGAACACGGCGGGCAGCGACATCACGCTGACGCCGCCGGCCAGCGCGAGGGAGCACTCCCCGGCGCGCAGGGCGCGGGCGGCGAGGTGCAGGGCGACGAGCGACGCCGAGCAGGCGGTGTCGACCGTGACGGCCGGGCCTTCCAGGCCCAGCGCGTAGGAGACGCGCCCGGACATGACGCTCATCGAGTTACCGGTCATCAGGAAGCCCTGGACGGCTTCGGACGCGTCGGCGCCGAGAGTCGCGTACCCCTGGTCGATGGCGGCGGCGAACACCCCGGTCCGGGTGCCGCGCAGCGCGTGCGGGTCGATGCCGGCCTGTTCGACGGCTTCCCAGGCCGTCGTCAGCAGCAGCCGCTGCTGCGGGTCCATGGCCACGGCCTCGCGGGGCGAGATCCCGAAGAACTCCGCGTCGAAGTCGGCGGCGCCGTCCAGGAACGCGCCCTGGGCGGGCACGCCGCCTGCCGCGAGGTCGGCGGTCGGCCAGCCCCGGTCGGCGGGGAGCCCGGTCACGGTGTCGCGCCCGGCGGCGAGGAGGTCCCACAGGTCGTCGGGGGTGCGGACGCCGCCGGGGAATCGGCAGCTCATCGAGACGACCGCGATCGGCTCGTGGGCCCTGGACTCGGCGTCCTGGAGCCGCTGCCGCGTGTTCTGGAGGTCGATCGTCACACGGTTGAGGTAGTCGCGGAGCCTCTGATCGCTCACCGGGAACCGCCGCTTTCGTCGTTGATGTCGTCTCTCGGAGCAGGGGAAGCAAGGGGAGTAGGGGTCCTGGGATACGGATGGGGCTGACGCATGCCCGCAGGGTTCATGAGGCCCCCAGCTCCCGGTCGATGTACGCGAAGATCTCGTCGTCCGTCGCCGACTCGATCCGGTCGGCGAGCACCTCGGCGACCGGTTCCGCCTCGGTCTCGGCGTCCGGCGCCAGCCGGGACAGCGTTTCGCGGAGCCGCTGCGCCAGTTCGTCCCGTACGGTCTCGTCCGGCGGCAGGCCGGTCATCAGCGCCTCCAGGCGGTCGAGCTCGGCGAGGACGGCCGCCGCCGGGGACGGGCGCTCGGCGGCCGTCCGCTCGGTCAGATGGCGGGCCAGCGCCTCCGGCGTGGGGTGGTCGAAGACCAGGGCGGCCGGGAGCCGCAGCCCCGTGGACGACGCCAGCCGGTTGCGGAGCTCGACCCCGGTGAGGGAGTCGAAGCCGATCTCCTTGAACGGGCGGGCGGGGCGTACCAGGTCCGGTGAGGTGTGGCCGAGCACGGCGGCCGCGCTGCCGCGTACGAGGTCGAGCAGGACGCGGTGCACCTCGGCTTCGGAGAGCGCGGCGAGCCGCTCGGCCATGGACGCTGCGGCGGGCCGGACCGCCGGGGCGGCGGCCGTCGTCGCCGCGCGCGGGGTACGGACCAGGCCGCGCAGCACGGCGGGCACCGGTCGCGCTCCGCGCAGGGCGGCGGGGTCGATCCTGGCGGCCAGGAGGTAGGGATGCGCCGAGCCGAGGGCGACGTCGAACAGGGCCAGTCCCTCGGCCGTGGTGAGCGCGCCCGCGCCGCCGCCCGCCATGCGCTGGAGTCCGGCGGAGTTCAGCCCGGCCGTCAGCGCGCTGCGCTGTTCCCACAGGCCCCAGCCGATGGACACGCCGGGCAGCCCTTGCGCGCGGCGCTCGGCGGCGAGGGCG
>NZ_JBHVHQ010000293.1:0-2489 GCF_042800135.1 Streptomyces sp. NPDC057654
GTCCATGACGTGCGAGGCCACCCCGGCCTGGACGTTGACGAGCGCGATGTGGTGGGCGACGACGTCGTGGAGTTCGCGGGCGATGCGCAGCCGTTCCTCGGCGACCCGGCGGCGGGCCTCCTCGTCGCGGGTCCGCTCGGCCCGTACGGCGCGCTCCTGGATCTCGGCGACGAAGGCGCGGCGGCTGCGCACGGCGTCGCCCGCGGCGGCGGCCAGCGCGGTCCAGGCGAAGACGCCGAAGTTCTCCTGCGCGTACCAGGGGCGGGCGCCGAAGGCCATGACGGCGGCGGTCAGGACGCCGACGGCGAGGGCCGCGATCCGCCAGGCGACGGTGCGGCCCATGCCGGAGGCCACCGTGTAGAGCGCGATGACGACGGCCACGGTCACCTGGCCGTACGGCTTGTCGTGCCGGGTGACGACGACCTCGATCACCGTCAGCAGGACGGTCGCGGCGAGCACGGCGCGCGGGGCGCGGCGGCGCAGCACCAACGTGCCGCAGGCGAGGGTGGTGAACAGCACGAACACGATGCTCAGCGGGAAGCGCCGGGCGTGCGGTCCGGCGGCCGTGCCGAGCAGGGCGGTGGCGAGGACGAGGGCGGCCAGCAGGGCGTCGGCGGCCAGCGGGTGCGCTCTCAGCCACTGGCGGGCCCGGCAGAGCCACGGGGCCGTGGTGAGGGGGGTCACGGGTTCCAAAGTACGGGGTGCCGAAGTACGGGGTGCCGCGCCGGGGCCCGTACCACGCGCGCCCCCGTCCCTCGGCGAGGGCGGGGGCGCGGGCGGTGCTGGAGTCTTCTTGCGCAGCCGTGCGGCATGGCCGCGGGCCGCGTCCCGTACGGGCGCGGACGCGTGGCCGGACGTCAGCCCGGGATGAGGCCGTCGTCGCTGAGCATCTGACGGACCTCGTCCAGGGAGGCGTCCTCGGCGGGGAGGATCAGCTCGGACGGTTCCAGGGCGTCGTCGGGGAGCGGCGAGCCGAGCCGCCGCACCGCGTCGAGCAGGGCGGAGAGGGTCCGCCGGAAGCCTTCCTCGTCGCCGCTCTCGATCTCCTCAAGCAGCTCGTCGTCCAGCTTGTTCAACTCGGTGAAGTGGCTGTCGGCCAGCTGCACCTGCCCCTCCCCCATGATCCGTACGATCACGACGGTCTCCCTTGTTCAGCGCTCGGAGGATCTCGAAGAGGCTTATCCCGGCTACTGCTTGTCGAAGCGCGGCGCGTCCTGCGGCTGGGCCGACTGGCCCTGCCCGGCGCCGCCGGTCGCTCCTGCTCCTCCTGCTCCCCCCTCGATGGCCTGCTTGCCGGCGCCGCTGCCGCCCGCCAGCTCGGCCTTCATCCGCTGGAGCTCCAGCTCCACGTCGGTGCCGCCGGAGAGGCGGTCCAGCTCCGCGGTGATGTCGTCCTTGGCGGTGCCGGTCGGGTCGTCGAGCGCGCCGGAGGCGAGCAGCTCGTCGATGGCGCCGGCGCGGGCCTGCATCTGCTGGGTCTTGTCCTCGGCCCGCTGGATGGCCATGCCGACGTCGCCCATCTCCTCGGAGATGCCGGAGAACGCCTCCCCGATGCGGGTCTGGGCCTGGGCCGCGGTGTACGTGGCCTTGATGGTCTCCTTCTTCGTGCGGAAGGCGTCGACCTTGGCCTGGAGCCGCTGGGCGGCGAGGGTGAGCTTCTCCTCCTCGCCTTGCAGCGTGGTGTGCTGCGTCTCCAGGTCGGTGACCTGCTGCTGCAATGCGGCGCGGCGCGACAGCGCCTCGCGCGCCAGGTCCTCGCGACCCAGCGCGAGGGCCTTGCGGCCCTGGTCCTCCAGCTTGGAGGACTGACCCTGCAACTGGTTGAGCTGCAATTCCAGGCGCTTGCGGGAGGTCGCCACGTCGGCGACGCCGCGGCGCACCTTCTGCAACAGCTCCAGCTGCTTCTGGTAGGAGTAATCGAGGGTCTCGCGCGGATCCTCGGCCCGGTCCAGGGCCTTGTTGGCCTTGGCGCGGAAAATCATCCCCATACGCTTCATGACACCGCTCATGGGCCTCGCGCGCCCCCTTCTGACGGACTACGGACTCCAGCATCTATCAAGACCCCACAGTACGGGCCCTGCATCCATTACCGCACTGTTCAGCCCCGGATGCGCTCCTCCTACAGGACGATCACAAGGTCGCCGCTCTCCGGCCCAAGGAGTAGGTGGGCGTCAGGGAGGGTGCGAAATGACCGGAAAGGGCGAGGTGAGGGCGGGGAGAACGGCGGGAAAAGCGCCGTTTCACCCTCTTTGAGGGGCCGGTCCCGGCGGAGCGGGGCGCGGACGCCCGTTGCCGGATCGTTCCCCTCGGGGCTGGGGCTCACGCATCCGCACCACGTACCCTTGGGTTTTGTGTTCCGAAGCCGTTCGAAGGATGAGCAGGCCGCCGCCACCAAGGTGACCGCGGACCAGCCCCAGCAGCCCCGTGACCCGCAGGCGCCCAAGGGCCGCCCGACCCCGAAGCGCAGCGAGGCCTCCTCGCAGCGCCGC
>NZ_JBHVHQ010000293.1:2499-9239 GCF_042800135.1 Streptomyces sp. NPDC057654
ATGGCCAGTACGCCGGCCAACCGCAAGGACGCCATGAAGCGTCAGAAGGCGGCACGGCGTACGGACATGGCCAAGCAGCGCGAGGCCCTCGCCAACGGGGACGAGCGGTATCTGCCCGCCCGCGACAAGGGCCCGGTCCGCCGCTTCGCCCGCGACTACGTGGACGCGCGGTTCACCGTGGCGGAGTACTTCCTGCCGCTCGCGGTCGTCATCCTGGTCCTCAGCATGATCAACCGCGGCGCGTTCCAGACCTATGTGCTGCTGCTGTGGATGATCGTGATCCTGCTGATCGTGGTGAACTCGGTGATCACCTCGGTCGGTCTCAAGCGCGGCCTGCGCGCCCGCTTCCCGAACGAGAACACGCGCGGCGCCGTGCCGTACGCCCTGATGCGCACGCTCCAGATGCGCCGGCTGCGGCTGCCGAAGCCGAAGGTCAAGCGCGGGGAGAAGCCCTGAGCCCGGCCCCCGCCGGCTTCTCGGGCGGCGTGGCGGGCTGGCTGAGCAAGCTCGGCGGACTGCGGAACACCGTCCGCCAGGAGCTCGTCGCCCGCCGGCTCGACGAGCAGATCACCGCCCGCTACCCCGTGGGGCAGCGGCTGAGCGTCCTCGACGTCGGCCTCGGCCAGGGCACCCAGGCGCTGCGGCTGGCCCGCGCCGGGCACAACGTGACCGGCCTGGAGTCCGATCCGCGGATGGCCGCGGCGGCCCGCGAGGCGCTCGCCGCCGAGCCCGAGGGCATCCGCGAGCGGGTCCGGATCATCGAGGGCGACGGCCGGGACACGGGCGCGCACTTCCAGACCGGCGCCTTCGACATCGTGCTCTGCCACGGCGTGCTGATGTATGTGAACGAGCCCGACCCGATGCTCGCCGGGCTGGCCCGGGTGCTCGCGCCCGGCGGGCTGCTCTCCCTCGTCGTGCGCAACGCCGACGCGCTCGCGATGCGTCCCGGCCTCGCCGGGGACTTCGGCGGGGCGCTCGCCGCCTTCGACTCCCCCGACTACACCAACCGCATCGGGCTCACGGTCCGCGCCGACCGGCTGGAGGCGCTGACGGCCACGCTGACCGGCATCGGCGCTCCGCTGCACGCCTGGTACGGCGTGCGGGTCTTCACCGACCAGGCCGCCGACGACCAGGCGCCGCCGGAGGGCAAGGAGCTGGAGCGGCTGATCGCGGCCGAGGACAAGGCCGGGCGCACGGACCCGTACCGGTCGGTCGCGGCGCTGCTGCACCTGTGCGGCGTACGGGGCTGACGGGCTCGCCCGCTGTGGTGCCGCGCTTTACGGGCGCCCCGCCGCCACCGGCCGTACGGTACGGGCGCCCGTAACCCCGAAACGCCGCCTCAGCCCTCGCTGGCGTGCAGACTCATCGGCCCGTAGATCTCCGTGCCGTCCTCGAACAGCCTCACCTGGTCGGCGCCGCCGTCCAGCAGGTCCTTCCACACCTCGCCGATCCAGGACTCCGCGTCCCCCTGCGTGGAGAACTCCTCCGGCTCCACCGCGGGAGCGATCTCCGCCCCGTCGGACTTCTCGAACCGCCATGTCCAGGCCATGTCCGCCTCCTCAAGTCCCGCATACCTGCTGCGCACGTACTGTGCAGCGCAGCCTAACGGTCGGTGAACAGGCCCCGTAAAGCCCGCAAAGGGCGAGCCCCGCGCGCCCGGGGGCACGGGACGCGAGACGATCGGGGGGTGGAACTCACTCTCCTCGGCACCGGGGCCCCCGACGGACTGCCGCGCCCCGGATGCCCGTGCGCGTCCTGCGCCATGGCGGTCGGCGACGCGGCGCGGGCGGCCACCGCGCTGCTCGTCGACGGCGCGCTGCTGCTGGACCTGACCCCCGGCCCGGCCTTCGCGGCGGCGCGCGCCGGGCACTCGATCGCCGGGGTGCGGCAGGTGCTGCTCTCGCATCCGCACGACGGCCCGGCCGTGGAGTTCCCGGCCGGGCTGCCGGCTCCGGGCCGGGTGGCGGACGGCCGGGAGCTGGCGGTGATCAGCGGCCACCGGGTGCGGGCGGTGGCCTTGGACGCGCCGGGAACCGGGTACGAGGTGACGGGCCCGGAGGGCGAGCGGCTGCTGTACCTGCCGCCGGGCGCGGCGGCGGCCGGGCTGGCGCCGGACGGGGTCCGGGACCCGTACGACATGGTGCTGCTGGACGTGGTGGGGCGGCCCGACGCGCTGGCCCGGCTGCGGGCGGCGGGCGCGGTGGCCGCCACCACGGACGTCATCGCCGTCCATCTCGGCCACGAGACGCCGCCCGGCGGCGAGCTGCGGCGGCGGCTGGCAGCGGCGGGCGCGCGGGCGGTGCCCGACGGCACGACGCTGCTGGTCGGCGAGTACCACGCGGTGCCGGACCTGCCCCGGCGGACGCTGGTCCTGGGCGGTGCGCGGTCCGGCAAGTCGGTCGAGGCGGAGCGGCGGCTGGAGGCGTTCCCCGACGTGCTGTACGTCGCCACAGGCGGCACGCGCGACGGCGACCGGGAGTGGGCCGAGCGGGTCTCGACGCACCGTGAGCGCCGCCCCGCCTCCTGGCGCACGGCGGAGACCTGCGATCTGCCGCCGCTGCTGGCGGCGGGGGGCCCGCCGCTGCTCATCGACTGCCTCGCGCTGTGGCTGACGGACGCCATGGACTCCGTCGGCGCGTGGTCCGAGGAGACGTGGGCGGACGGCGGCGCGAAGGCGCTGCGCGAGCGGGTGGACGAGCTGGTGGCGGCGGTGCGCGCGGCCCGGCGCACGGTGGTCGCCGTGAGCAACGAGGTGGGCTCGGGCGTCGTCCCGGCCACCCCTGCGGGCCGCCGCTTCCGCGACGAGCTGGGCCGCCTGAACGCGGGCGTCGCGGCGGAGTGCGAGCACGTGCTCCTCGTGGTGGCCGGGCAGGCCATGACGCTGCGCTGAGCTTCGTGGGCGCGCGCCTCCGGCGGGGGGCCGTGCCGGCCGGGGCGCGGGGGCCGGGATGCGGCGCATGCGGGTGCGCGCGTGCGGGAGGGCCGGGTTACGGGCGTACTCGGATACGAGCCGGGGCGCCGCGGCTTATTCGGGTGGGACTGGCATCTACTTCTGCGGGTACTGTTCTGCGGATGAGCGGCCTGAATCTCGATGACTTCGCCACGCTGATCGAGCGCCCCGACACCGGTGTACGCCGGGACGCCGAGGAGCACCGTGAACGGCTCGTGCCCGCGCCCGGCGCGCTGGGGCGGCTGGACGAGCTCGGGGAGTGGCTCGCGGCCGCTCAGGGCTCGGTGCCGGTGAAGCCGGTCGAGCGGGCGAAGCTGCTGCTCTTCGCGGGCGACCACGGAGTCGCGAAGCTTGAGGTGTCCGGCGGTCCGGCCGAGGGCGCGCTGGCGCTCGTACGGGCCGTGCTGGACGGCGGAAGCGCGTCGGCGGTGCTGGCGCGCCGGTGCGGGGCCCAGGTGCGGGTCGTGGACATGTCCCTGGACTGCGACCCGGCCGAGCTGCCCGAGGACGTGACGCGCCACCGGGTGCGGCGCGGTTCGGGCCGTATCGACATCGAGGACGCGCTGACCGCGGACGAGGCGGAGCGGGCTTTCCGGGCCGGGATGGCCGTGGCCGACGAGGAGGCCGACTCCGGCACCGACCTCGTGGTCCTCGGCGATCTGAGCGTGGGCGGGACCACCGCGGCCGGCACGCTGATCGCCGCGCTGTGCGGGACGGACGCCTCCGTGGTGACCGGCCGCGGCGGCGCCGGGATCGACGACCTGGCGTGGATGCGCAAGTGCGCGGCGATCCGGGACGGGCTGCGCCGGGCCCGGCCGGTCCTCGGGGACCAGCTGGAGCTGCTGGCCACGGCCGGCGGAGCGGACCTCGCCGCGATCACCGGTTTTCTGTTGCAGAGCGCCGTGAGACGGCTGCCGGTGATCCTCGACGGAGTCGTCTCGGCCGCGTGCGCCCTGGTGGCGCAGCGTGTCGCGTTCCGGGCGCCGGACTGGTGGCTGGCCGGTCAGGTGAGCGGGGAGCCGGCGCAGGCGAAAGCTTTGGACCGCATGGCACTCAACCCTTTGCTCGATCACGGCGTCTGTGTAGGGGAGGGGACAGGGGCGCTGCTCGCTCTGCCGATGGTTCAGGCGGCGGCGGCCCTGGCTGCGGAGCTCCCCGTACGCACCTGACGTCCCGCGTCACCCGCGTCGGAGCCCCCGTCGCACATGACGCCCCATATGATCACTTTTCATGGGAGAAGTCCGCTTGACTCCGGATGAGGGCGCTCGCCGCGGTATCTGGCCGCGACGAGCAGCCGGCTTCGCGGTTTGGTACCTGCGCGCCGTTACGTTCGTCAACCTCCTCAGCGCGGTGTGGCTGTCCTTCGGGGCCGACATCCGCCGGCACAACGTCGAGGAGTTCTTCACGCCGTATCTGGCGACCGCGGGCTTCGCGTCAGCCCTCTTCTCCCTGTTCATGGCCATCACGCTGCGGCGGCGCAAGCGCGCGGCGTGGATCCTGAACCTGGTGCTGGCCGGGGCCACGGCCCTGCTCTTCGTGTTCGCCATATGCTTCCGCGAGTTCAACCGGCACGGCCTGAACTGGTTCTCCACGATCATCACGGTGCTGTTCGTGGCCGCGCTCGTGGTGGGCCGCCGCGAGTTCTACGCCAAGGGCGACCGCTCCAACCCGAAGCTGGCGGCGGCCGTCGCCGTCGGCGGGCTGCTCGTCACCTCGCTGATCGCCGCGCTGCTGGTCAGCGTCACCAACGACGCGCACGACGGCGCCAAGTCCAGCTTCCTGGACCGCTGGCACTTCGGCGTGATGCGGCTGATCTCGCTGGCCAGCGACGAGTCCCGGTACCAGGGCATCTCCGCGCCCGGCTGGGTCAACGTCGTCATCAACGTGATGAGCACCCTGCTGCTGCTCGGCGTGCTGTACGCGGCCTTCCGCTCGCGCCGCGCCACCGACCCGATCACCCCCGACGACGAGGAGAAGCTCCGCGCCCTGCTGGACAAGCACGGCGACCGCGACTCGCTCGGCTACTTCGCGCTGCGCCGCGAGAAGAGCGTCATCTGGTCCCCCACCGGCAAGGCCGCCGTCACCTACCGCGTGCTCGGCGGGGTCTCGCTGGCCTCCGGCGACCCGATCGGCGACCCCGAGGCGTGGCCCGGCGCCATCGAGCCCTGGCTCACCGAGGCCCGCGAGCACGGCTGGATCCCGGCCGTGATGGGCGCGAGCGAGGAGGGCGGCACCATCTACGCACGGCACGGCATGGACGCCCTCGAACTCGGCGACGAGGCGATCGTGGAGACCGACGAGTTCACTCTCGACGGCCGGGCCATGCGCACCGTGCGCCAGGCGTACAACCGGGTCAAGCGCGCCGGGTACACGGTGCGCATCCGGCGCCACGAGGACATCCCCGAGGACGAGATGGCCGACCTGCTGCGCCACGCCGACGACTGGCGCGACGGAGCCACCGAGCGCGGCTTCTCCATGGCGCTCGGCCGGCTCGGCGACCCCGGCGACGGCCGCTGCGTGATGCTGGAGTGCCACGACGGCGACGGAAAGCTGCGGGCCGTGCTCAGCTTCGTGCCCTGGGGCCCCAAGGGCCTCTCGCTCGACCTGATGCGCCGCGACCGGGAGTCCGAGAACGGTCTGATGGAGTTCATGGTCATCGAGATGATGCAGCGCTCCCGCGAGGTCGGGGTCGAGCAGGTCTCGCTGAACTTCGCGATGTTCCGGTCCGTCTTCGAGCGCGGCTCCAAGCTCGGCGCGGGCCCGGTGCTGCGGATGTGGCGCTCGCTGCTGACGTTCTTCTCCCGCTGGTGGCAGATCGAGTCGCTGTACCGCGCCAACGCGAAGTACCGGCCCATCTGGGAGCCCCGGTTCATGCTGTTCGAGAAGAGCAGCGACCTGCTGCGCATCGGTATCGCCAGCGGCCGGGCCGAGGGCTTCCTCGAAGCGCCCGGCCTGCCGAAGTGGCTGAACCGCAAACACCTGGAGAGCAAACGGTGAACCGTGCGGCGCTCCGACGCGCCGCACGTGCCGAGTGGGGTCCCCTCCTGGGGACCCTGTTCGAGACGCTCGCCCGCAGGAGACTGCGGGCCCTTCCCATGACCCTCGCCGCGGTCCTCCTCACCGCGGTGTTCCAGGTCGTCCAGAACGAGCCGTGGGGCTTCGAGCCGATCCAGCGGATCGGCTCGGTCCAGGCCCGGCTGCCGTGGTGGCTCGCGCTGCTGCGCACCCCGCTGTCGCTGTTCGTACCCGCCCTCGATCTGCCGATATGGGGCGCGCTGGCGCAGCTCCTCGTCGCGTTCGGCATCGCCGAGATCTGCCTGGGCCGCAGGTGCACGCTGGCCATCGCCTACCTCGCCACGCTCGCCGGGACGGTGTACGCGCGGCTGGCCATCCAGATCGGCCCCGACTCCGCCTTCGGCCTGCCGGCCCAGGCCGCCAAGGTCGTCGACACCGGTCCGTCGGCCGCCGTCGTCGGCATCGCGGTGTACGTGACCTGGCGTTACCGTGCCTGGCTCACCTGCGCCGTGGTGGTCGTGGCCATGTCCGCGGAGGCGCTGATCAAGCCGAACCTGGCCGGCAAGGAGCACCTGGCGGCCATCACCGCGATGCTCGTGGTGTGCGGGTTCGGCGAGGTGCGCAGGCGGCGCAAGCCGCGCGACCCGTACCGCGCCCGGGGCCCGGTGGCCCGCGACAGGACGCGGGGCGGCGACGGCGACGGGCGGGGTGCGGAGCGCCGGTCCCGGCCTCCGCACGCTCCGGTGCTGCCCCCGGCCTCGTACGGGTTCGGGCA
>NZ_JBHVHQ010000294.1:0-9220 GCF_042800135.1 Streptomyces sp. NPDC057654
AGCGGGGACAGGATTTGAACCTGCGACCTCTGGGTTATGAGCCCAGCGAGCTACCGAGCTGCTCCACCCCGCGCCGTTGTGTTTCAACCTTACCACGGCGCGGGGCGGCGCTTTCTCAGCTGCCCGGCTTCTTGCCCTTCTCGGAAGCCTCGTCCTCGGCCTTGGCCGCCCGGTTCAGGGCGTCCTTGAGGTCGTTCTGGGCCTTGCCGTACGCGGTCCAGTCCTGCGCCTCAAGCGCCTTCTGCCCGGCCTCGTACGCGTCCTGGGCGTCCTTGAGCGCCTGCTTGGTCGTCGGGTTCTCCGAGGGCGGCGGCTTCGTGGTGTCACCGCTGGGCGGAGTGGTCTCCCCGGACGGCTTCTTCACCCCGAAGACCACATCGAGCGCCTTGGGGAGATCGTCCTCGAAGGCCGTCTGGTCCCCGTAGGTGACCAGCACCTTCTTCAGCAGCGGATAGTTGGTGCCGGCGCCTCTGACATAGACCGGCTCGACGTACAGCAGTCCGTCGTCGAGCGGCACGGTCAGCAGGTTGCCGTACTCGATCTCGGAGTCGCCTCTCTTCAAGATATTGATCTTGTTGGCGATCTCCGGATTGCCGTTGAACTTGCTCTGCACCTGCTGTGGGCCGGAGACCGTGGTCTCCGATGGCAGTTTCAGTATTCTGATCTTGCCGTAGTCCCCGCTGGTCGCGTCCGCGTCGACCGCCATGAAGGCGCCCAGGTTCTCCCGGCTCTTCGGCGTGAACGTCGTCGTCAGCGAGAACGCCTGCGACTGCTGACCCGGCATCTTCATGCTCAGGTAGTACGGCGGCACCGCGTTCCCCGACTTGGTGGTCGGGTCGTCCGGCACCTGCCACCGCTCACTGCCGGTGTAGAAGGTCCCCGGGTCGGTGACGTGGTAGCGGGTGAGCAGCTCGCGCTGGACCTTGAAGAGGTCCTGCGGGTAGCGCAGGTGCTGCATCAGGTCCGAGTCGATCTCGCTCTTGGCCTTCACGGTCCCCGGGAACGACTTCATCCAGGTCTTGAGCACCGGGTCCTTGGTGTCCCACTGGTACAGCTTGACCTTGCCGTCGTACGCGTCCACGGTCGCCTTGACCGAGTTGCGGATGTAGTTCACCTGGTTCTGCTGGGCGACCACGGACCGCTGGCCGGTGGTCAGGGAGTCCGCCGTGCTGTCGCCGAGCGTGGTGCGCGACGCGTACGGATAGCCGTTGGTCGTCGTGTAGGCGTCGACGATCCACTGGACCCGGCCGTCGATCACCGCCGGGTAGGCGTCGCCGTCGATGGTCAGCCAGGGCGCGACGGCCTCGACGCGCTCCTTGGGCGTGCGGTTGTACAGGATCCGCGAGTCCTTGCCGATGGCCCCGGAGTAGAGGATCTGCGGCTCCCCGAAGGCCACCGCGTAGGCCGCGCGGTTGACCGGGTTGGAGAGGTTCACCCCGCTCTTGCCCTTGTAGCTGTAGCTCTTCTCGCCGTTGTCGCCGGAGTAGTCCAGCTCCTTCTGCGGGCCGCCGACGATCGAGTACTGCGTGGTCTTCTCGCCGTAGTAGATCCGCTGCTCGTACGAGGGGAGCTTGCCCTTCGTCGGCAGGTTCTTCTCGGTGAAGTCCGGGGCGCCGCCGTCCACGGTGTCGGTGCCCTTCGCGGTGATGGCGCCGTATCCGTGGGTGTACTTGAAGTGGTCGTTGATCCAGTTGCGCTCGGGGATGCCGTTGATGTTCAGCTCGCGCAGACCGATGACCGTGTCCTGCTCCTTGCCGTCCTCCTTGTAGCGGTCGACGTCGAGCGTGGACGGGAACTGGTAGTAGCCGCGGACCTGCTGGAGCTGCTGGAAGGTCGGCGAGACGATGTTCGGGTCGAGCAGCCGCATGCTGGCCGCCGTGTCCGCGTCGGCGCGCAGCTTCTGCTTGTCCTCGTCCTTCAGCTCGCTCTTGCCCGCGTACTCCTTCACATCGGAACCGTCGATGCCGTACGCCTCACGCGTGGCATTGATGTTCTTCTTGATGTACGGGGCTTCCTTGGCCTGCTCGTTCGGCTGGACCTGGAACTTCTGCACGAGGGCGGGGTAGAGCCCGCCGATCAGGATCGCGGAGAGCACCATCAGCCCGAAGCCGATCACCGGCAGCTGCCAGGTGCGCCGCCACAGCGTCGCGAAGAAGAGCACCGCGCAGATCACGGCGATGATGAAGAGGATCGTCTTGGCGGGCAGATACGCGTTCGCGTCCACATAGCGCAGCCCGGTCCAGCCCGCCGTCGATTTCAGGCCGCTGGACTTCACCGTCAGCCCGTACCGGTCCAGCCAGTACGCGACGGCCTTGAGCAGCACGAAGACGCCGAGCAGCACCGACAGATGGCCGGTGGCCGCGGCGGTGGCCCGGCCGCCGGGGCTGGTGATCCGCAGGCCGCCGTAGAGGTAGTGCACCAGGGCGGCGGCGATCAGCGAGAGCACCGCGGCCGCGAAGCCGAAGCTCAGCAGGAAGCGGTACCAGGGCAGGTCGAAGGTGTAGAACGCGATGTCCTTGTGGAACTGCGGATCCGTCTGGCCGAAGGAGACGCCGTTGATCCACTGGAGCCACGTGCGCCACTGGCCGGCCGCGGACGCGCCCGCGATCAGCCCGACCAGCGCGGTGACCGCGAGCAGCACCCATTTCTTGTACGGCGCGAGGCTCATGCGGTACCGGTCGAGGCTCTGCTGCTCCATCGACATCGCGCTCAGCGGCGGCCGGAGCCGGTGCGCGAGCCAGATGTTGAAGCCGACGGCGGCGGCCATCAGCAGGCCAAAGACGGCGAACAGCCCGATCTTGGTCCCCAGCGTGGTCGTGAAGACCGAGGAGTATCTGACCGAGCGGTACCAGAGCCAGTCCGTCCAGAACCCCGCGAACATGACGAAGAGCATGGCCAGCACGGCCAGCACGCCCAAAGTCATCAGCAGGGTCCGAACGCGCCGGGACGGTCGGCCGACTCTCATCCGTGGCCCTGTCGGGCCTCCGCCGCGGTCCGGCATCTGGAAAGCCAAGGTGCGCACCTCGAAGTTCAATGTCGTTGTGGGGTCTTTTGTGCGGCCCCGGTGATAGTAGGACCCAGTGTGGCAACTTACTGAGCCTTTACTCAGTTCCCGTTTTCGGTCACTTCCAGGGCACGATATTGACCATGTCCAACCTTCCCGACCCCAGCACCCCGATGGCCGCGAGTCCGCTGACCCGGGCCGTGCTCGAAATCGACGAGTACGCCTCCGGGCTCGGCTGGGATCAGCCGGCCCGGCTTTTCGCCCTCGTCGACACCGCGAAGCTCCGCGCCCAGGAGCCCGGCCTCGCCGAACAGCTCGGCCTCGACGCCGCCGACGGCGAGGACTCCCCCGCCGCCATCACCCCGATCGAACAGGACGAGCTGCCCGCGGGCGTCGCCCTCGACGAGTTCCTCGCCACCATCGCCTGGCCCGATCCGGTGACCGGCTGCGCCATGACGGTGGAGCGGCTGATGCTGCCGCCGTCCGCGGAGGGGTCCGTGCCGAACGGCCTCGACGAGGCGCAGCTCGCCGAGTGGGTCGCCGAGCACCCGGACCGCCAGGAGGTCCGTATGACGGTGGCGGTGCTCCGCGACGGCGCGCGCGAGTCCGCGCTGCGGCTGCGCGAGAAGGACTCGCCGACCGAGGTCCTCACCGGGGCCGACCTCGTACCGGGGCTCGCCGAGGCGCTGGCCGCGACCTTCGAGGGGTAGTCCGCCGCGGGCCCTGTCCGGGGCCCGCTCACGTCTCACGTCCGTACGGTCAGCCTGTCGTGCAGCGCGGCAGGCCGGCCGTGTCCCCCTTGCGGATCTTCTCCAGGGCCTTCAGCGCGTCGTCTATCGTGCCGACCTTCACGAGCCGGAGCCCGTCGGGGGTGTCCTTGGCGGCGGTCGCGCAATTCCCCTTGGGCGTCATGAAATATTGCGCGCCCTTGTCGCGGGCGGCCACGAGCTTCATCGCGATGCCGCCGATGGGCCCGACCTGACCCTTGTCGTCTATGGTCCCCGTGCCCGCCACGAACTTGCCGCCCGTCAGGTCGCCCGGGGTGAGTTTGTCGACGATGCCGAGGGCGAACATCAGCCCGGCGCTCGGCCCGCCGATGTCCGGCAGTTTGATGTCGATGGTGAACGGGAACGTGTGGTCGACGGCCGCCTTGATGCCGACGATGGCGCGCTTGTCCTCGGGGGCCTTGGCGGTGGTGAGGGCGACCTTCCGGGTCTCCTTCGGCTCCTTCTTGTCCTTCTCCGCCTCGGCTGCCGCCTTGACCGGCACCACGGTGAAGACGACCTTCTCGCCGGGCTTGTGCTTGGTGACGAGCTTGGCCACGTCCTCGGGCTGCTTGACCGCCGTGCCGTCCACGGCCTTGATCACGTCGCCCGCGTGCAGCTTGCCCTCGGCGGGGCTGGCCTTGACGACGGACCCGACGACGATGCGGCTGCCGACCGGGATGCCGACCGCCTTGAGGGCGGCGACCTTCGCGGTCTCCTGGGACTGGCTGAACTCCTCGGCGTTCTCCTGGCTCACCTGGTCCGGGGTCTTGTCGTCCGGATAGACCGTCTCGTGCGGGACGACGAGGTCGTCGTGGTTGAGCCAGCCGATGACGGCCTCGACCAGGTTCATCCGGTACTGGGAGCCGGTGACCCGGACCGTCGTCATGTTGAGGTGCCCGGACGTGGGATACGTCTTGTGGCCGGTGATCTGGAGCACCGGTTCGCCGTCGTGCTCGCCGATGGTGTTGACGGTGGGGCCGGGGGACATGTCCGCGTACGGCACCGGGATCAGCACACCCGCGCAGAGCAGCGCGATCAGCATCAGGAGGGAGGCGAGCATCGTCGCTGTGCGGCGGGGCATGGAACGACAGTACGGGACAGGTCCGACAGCCCACCCGCGGGGCCGGGCCGTCCGTGGCCCCGCGAGTTGACGCGTCCGGCTAGATGCGGCCGGACGCCGCCTGGGCGGCTTCCGAACCGGAATCCGGCGGCTCCATCGCCGCACGGAACCGCGCATAGCCGGCGAGCTCCGCGATATCCCCGTACGTATGGTTCCGCGTCGCCCAACTTCCCCATATGGCAGCGGCGATCGCCGCCAGAAGCGGAATCAGCAACCAGATGAGCGCACCCACATTGGCCTCCCGACCCCTCAGCGCCTTCCGGCGGGATACGCGCCGTCGCGCGGCCCGGTGTGAAGCACCGGATTTCGCACGTGGACGAGCGGACTCCGCCGGTCGCGGCGCCAGGCCCGCAATCAGCAAATAAGCAGATTAACCATCCGTCAGGTCAACGCTTATACCGGGAGACGGGTTACGCAACCGGAGAACCACGCATGGCCCAACGCCCTTGTGACGCCCTGCCGTCGCGTCCCGGTCTATGGGCGGCGCGTCAGCAGGCGCCGACCCACTCCTCGGTGCCGTCCGAGAACTCCTGGTGCTTCCAGATCGGGACCTCGTGCTTGAGGTCGTCGATCAGCCTGCGGCACGCCGCGAACGCCTCGGCGCGGTGCGCGCAGGAGACCGCGACCACCACGGCCAGGTCCCCCACCGCCAGGTCGCCGACCCGGTGGACGGCCGCCATGGCCCGCACGGGGAAGTCCGCCGCGACCTTCTCGGCGACCCGGCGCAGCTCCGCCTCGGCGCTCGGGTGGGCGGAGTAGCCGAGCCCGGCGACCTCCGCGCCGCCGTCGTGGTCGCGCACCGTGCCGACGAAGAGCGCCGTGCCGCCCGCGGCCCGGTCGCCGACCGCCGCGAAGACCTCGTCCAGGGACAGCGGGGTGTCCCGGACGGCGAGCAGCCGGATGGGGGAGGCGGCGCTCTGGGCGGGGACGGCGGGACGGTCATGGGTGCTTGCCATGCCCCCATCGTGCCGCACCGGACGGCGGACCCGGCACCTGCCGTGCGTACGGGCGGCGCTCCGGGGCCCCTCCGCCGGCCGTACGGACGCCCGGCCGGTTTGCCCCCTCTTCCCCCCACACGCTCGCCGTACGCGCCCCTACAGGCGGCGGCGTGCCTTGCGGGCGCGGCGGACCAGCGCGGCGGTGCCCACGAGCGCGACCGTCGCCCCGGCGGCCCCCAGCGTGGTGGCGTCCTTGCGGCCCAGCCGCCGGCCCGCGACCGTATGGCGGCCCGAGACCTCCTCCAGCAGCTCTGCGAGGACCTCCTCGTTGGTCCACCGGGGCCGCCAGCCCGCCTCGTGCAGCCGGCTGCCGCTGACCACCCAGGGGTGCATGGTGAACGCGAGGTCGCCCGCCGGGGACGGGGTCAGCCCCAGCCGGTGCAGCCGGGAGGCCGCGCCCAGGGCGACCGCCGAGGGCAGCTCCATCCTGCGGATGCCGGTGAGCTCCTCGACCTCCTCCTGTTCCAGCCAGCCGTCGCAGCCCACGGCGAGCTCGCCCTCGGCCTTCTCCAGGGCGGCGAATTCCAGGGCGCTGACCAGGTCCTGCACATGGCAGAACTGCCAGGTGGGGCGGGAGCCGGCGACTACCAGGAGACGCGGCGACTCGAAGTAGCGGGTGAGGGCGGTGTCCGTGCCGCCGACGAGGACGGCGGGGCGCAGCACTGTGACGTTCAGGCCGGGGTGGGCGCGCGGGGCGCGCTTGGCGAGCCGCTCGATCTCCAGGAGGTCGCCGACGCCCGTGGCGTCGGCGGTGGCACGCAGCTCGGCGTCCTCCGCCAGGGGCACGTCGTTCTCGGGGAGCGCCCCGTAGACCATCGCCGAGGTGCACAGCACCACCCGGTGCACGCCCGCGGCCGCGGCGGCGGTGAGCACCGTCTGGGTGCCGCGCACGTTGTAGGCCGTACGGGCCGCGGGGTCGGTCTCCAGGTCGAGGTCGACGGCGAGGTGGACGACGACGTCCGCCCCGCGCAGCTTGTCCGCGATGGCCGGGTCCCGGACGTCCAGCACGTGCCATGTCGCCTCGGTGACGTCGCCGCGGCGCTCGTCGATGGCGATGACCTGCTTGATCTCCTCGGACTCGGCGAGGCGCTGCGCGAGCAGGGCGCCGATGCCGCCGGCGGCGCCGGTGACGGCCACGACAGGCCGTCGGCCGGACTTCGCGGCACCATGGGCTGTACCGTTTCGCGCTGCGCGAACGTGCGGATCTGGGGAACTCACCAGGCGTCTCCAGAGGTTGTCTTCAGTACGCATGCGCGATGACGCGTACGCACCAGGTGATGTCCATCCTGCCGCAGGCCTCGGGCCGGCGGAGCACCGAGGCCGCAACCGGGCCCGGTGTCTACGCTGGGTTGTGTTGTCGGGCATTCGCCGTCGGCCCCGGGCCGGCGGCCCTACGAGCCGAGGAAACCCGTGAGTGACACCCCATTCGGATTCGGCCTTCCGCCGGAGGAGCCGGAGGACGGCGACGACGGCAAGAAGAAGGGAGGCCAGGGTGGTGGCCAGGGTCCCGCGAATCCGTTCGGGTTCGGCGGGGCGGGCGGCGGAGACAATCCGTTCGCCTCGATGTTCGGTTCGCTGAACCAGAACGACCTGGGCGCGGCCTTTCAGCAGCTCGGGCAGATGCTCTCGTACGAGGGCGGCCCGGTGAACTGGGACATGGCCAAGGACATCGCGCGGCAGACCGTCGCGCAGGGCACCGCCGACGGCACCAAGGACGCGAGCGTCTCGCCGGCCGAGCGGGCCTGGGTCGAGGAGGTCGTGCGCCTGGCGGACCTGTGGCTGGACGGCGTCACCTCGCTGCCGTCGGGCGCGAACACGGCGGTGGCATGGAGCCGCGCCGAGTGGGTCGAGGCGACCCTCCCGGTGTGGAAGGACCTCGTGGACCCCGTCGCGGAGCGCGTCGGCTCGGCCATGGGCGATGTGCTGCCCGAGGAGATGCAGGCCATGGCGGGCCCGCTGCTCGGCATGATGCGGTCCATGGGCGGCGCGATGTTCGGCACCCAGATCGGGCAGGCGCTCGGCGTGCTGGGCGGCGAGGTGGTCGGTTCGACCGACATCGGGCTGCCGCTGGGCCCGGCGGGCAAGGCCGCGCTGCTGCCGGTCAACGTCGAGGCGTTCGGCAAGGGCCTGGGCGTCCCCCAGGAGGAGGTGCGGCTCTACCTGGCGCTGCGCGAGGCCGCCCACCAGCGGCTCTTCACCCATGTGCCGTGGCTGCGCTCGCATCTCTTCGGCGCCGTCGAGGGGTACGCGCGCGGGATCAAGGTCGACACCTCCAAGCTGGAGGACGTCGTCGGCCAGATCGACCCGTCGCACATGGAGCAGATGCAGGAAGCGCTCCAGCAGGGCATGTTCCAGCCGGAGGACACCCCGGAGCAGAAGGCGGCGCTGGCCCGGCTGGAGACCGCGCTCGCGCTGGTCGAGGGGTGGGTCGACGCGGTGGTGCACGCGGCGGCGGCCCCGCATCTGCCGTCCGCGGACGCGCTGCGCGAGACGCTGCGCAGGCGGCGCGCCTCCGGCGGTCCCGCCGAGCAGACCTTCGCCACGCTGATCGGCCTGGAGCTGCGGCCGCGGCGGCTGCGCGACGCGTCGCGGCTGTGGGCCTCGCTCACCGACGCGCGGGGCCTGGACGGGCGCGACGCCCTCTGGGAGCACCCGGACATGCTGCCGACGGCAGCGGACCTCGACGACCCGGACGGGTTCGTCCACCACGAGCAGCTGGACTTCTCCGAGCTCGACAAGATGCTCGGCGAGGCGGCCGGCAGCGGCCCGGGCAAGCCCGACCTCAACAAGCGGGTCATCGACGAGCGCCCCGATAATGGCGCCGCCGGTGCCGACTCCGACCCGGCCGCGGGCGACGGCAAGGACAAGGGCAAGAACGACGACGAGGGCGACGCCGGCAAGTGACCCTGCACGACAACGCGGCGCGGGCCCTCGATCGGTGGTCCGCGCCGGACAAGCGCCAGCAGGAGCTGCGGCTGGCCTACCTGGACCACCTGGCGGCACAGCCGGCCGGGATGTGGAAGGCGTGCCCTGGCGCGCACCTCACCGCCAGCGCGCTGGTCATCGACCCGGCTGGGGAGCGCGTCCTGCTGACGCTGCACCGCAAGCTGAAGATGTGGCTCCAGATGGGCGGCCACTGCGAGCGGCACGACGCGACGCTGGAGGACGCGGCGCTCCGGGAGGCGCGAGAGGAATCCGGGATCGGGACCGGGCTGACGCTGCTGCCCGGCGGGCCCGTGCTGCTGGACCGGCATGAGACGCCGTGCGCCTGGCACCTCGACGTGCAGTACGCGGCGCTCGCCCCGGCGGAGGCCGTCGAGGTGATCAGCGA
>NZ_JBHVHQ010000295.1:0-9175 GCF_042800135.1 Streptomyces sp. NPDC057654
TCGGCGAGCCGGCCGCCGGCCGACGGCTCCGGAGCGATCAGATGATCGCCGACGCGTTTCTGAGAGGGGACGAGGACGGGTTCAGGCTGCTGTACGAGCGGTGGGCGGCGCTCGTCCACTCCGTCGCGTGCCGCGCGCTCGGCGACTCCTGCGAAGCCGAGGACGTCACCCAGCAGGTCTTCATCGCCGCCTGGCGCGACTGCCGTGGTTTCCGTCCCGAGCGCGGCACCGTCGGGGCCTGGCTGGTCGGCATCGCCCGGCACAAGATCGCGGACGCTCTCGCGGCACGGGCCCGGCGGGCCCGGCTCGCCGCCGCCGTGCAGGCGGATCTCGACGCGGACCGCCGACACCCCGACGGCCGTCTGGCGCAGCGGGCCGTGGACCGCGTCGTGACCCAGTACGAGCTCGACCGGCTGCCTCCCGCGCAGCGGAACGTGCTGCGGCTGGCCTTCTACTCGGATCTCGCGCAGACGCAGATCGCCGCGCACACCGGTCTGCCGCTCGGCACGGTCAAGAGCCATGTGCGCCGGGGGCTCCTCACGCTGCGGCGGCGCTTGGAGCAGAGCTCCCACCAGGCGTCCGGAGAGCCGGAGGCCCTGTCCGGCGCCGCGGACACCGCGGCGACACCCGAGAGGTCCGGGCGCCCGCGTCCACGGACCACCGGCGGCGGGACGAGATGCTGACCACAGGACCTGGCGCCCTGTCAGCTCCGCGCCCCTTCCTGTCCTCTGCTTCCCCTGCCCCCTCGACCCTGCCGCCCTTCGGCCTCTTGACTCGTTGCCCCTCTCCTCGACCCCACGGCCCGGAGCCAGATGTGAATACCGCCGACGTCCTTCGGACGGAAGCCGAGACGGTGCGTAGCGTCCCTGCCCCTGACGGGCTGCGTGCCGCGCTTGACGCGGTCCGTAGCGCCCCTGCCGGGTCCTGCGTCGTCCCTGACGGGGCCCGCGTCGCCTCCGGCGGATTCCGCTTCGTCCCTGACGGGGTCTGCGTCGCCTCCGAGGCGTTCTGCGTCGTCCCTGACCGATTCCGCGCCTCCTCCGGCAGGGCGCGAGTCTCCTCCGGCGGGTCTCGCGTCTCCTCCGGCAGGGCGTGCATCGCCTCCGATCGGCCCCGGCCCCGCGTCGTCGAACGGCGGGCCCGGTGAACCGGCGGAAGAAGACGGCCGGCGCGCCGGACGCGGTCATGGTCGGCGGCGGGGCCGCCGGGCTCAGCCTCGCCCACCGGCTCGCGGAGAGCGGTGCCGCCGTCACCGTCGTGGACGCCCCGGACGGTCCGCTCCGCCCGCCCGAGCGGACGTGGTGCTACTGGGAGCGGGACCCGGGGGACTTCGACGAGGCGGTGCACGCCTCCTGGCCACTGCTGCGGATTCACGCGGCGGACGGCGCCGAGGTCACCGTGGACCCCGCTCCGCTGCGCTACCGCATGCTCCGGTCCACGGCGTTCGAACGGCTGGTGCACGCCCGGGTGGCGCGTACGCCCAGCGGGCGGATCGTACGTGCCACAGTGGACGCGGTACGCGCCGCGGCCGACGGGCCGGAGGTCCACTGCACCGGCCCCGACGGCCGTACGTTCACCCTGTCCGCCCGGTACGTATTCGACTCGCGTCCGCTGCCCGCCCTGCCGCCCGCGCGGACACAGCTCCTCCAGCACTTCCGCGGCTGGTTCGTGCGCACCGACTCGGACCGTTTCGACCCGGCGGTCGCCGATCTCATGGACTTCCGGGTGCCGCAGCCGCGACACGGGCTCGCCTTCGGCTACGCACTGCCCCTGGCACCGGACCGGGCGCTCGTGGAGTACACGGAGTTCTCCCGGGCCCTCCTGGACACGGAGCGGTACGACGCGGCTCTGACCGCGTACAGCCGGGACGTCCTACGACTCGGCACGTTCACCGTCGAGTCGGCCGAGCAGGGGGTCATTCCGATGACGGACGCGCGCTTCGAACGCCGCGTCGGGCCCGGTCACTTCCGGATCGGCACGGCGGGCGGCGCCACCCGTCCGGCGACCGGCTACACCTTCGCCGCCCTCCAGCGGCAGAGCCGGGCCGTCGCCGCCGGCCTGCGCGACGGCCGGGTCCACGTACCGTCGCCGCACGGGGCACGGGCCCGCGCCATGGACGCGGTGCTGCTGCGGGCCCTGGACACCGGACGCGTGGACGGCCCCGGCTTCTTCACCGACCTGTTCCGCCGGGTCCCGCCGGAGCGCCTGCTGCGGTTCCTCGACGGCGATACGACGCCGTGGGAGGAGTGGGGCATCGGACTGCGCACCCCGATCGGGCCCATGCTCAGGACGGCCGTGGAACTCCCCTTCCTGCCCCGCCGCCGCCACCCCGTTCCGCGCATGGGCGAGAGCCGCCGTCGTACGAGCGAGAACGACCGTCGTACGGGAGAAAGTCACCACCGCATGGGAGAGAACCACCGATGACACCGCCGCGCTTCCCGCGTCCGACCGCCGAGGGCGCCGCGGCGTCCGGAGCGGCCCGAAGAGGTCCGGCGGGCCCCCGCGACCGTGCCGCGCGGCGGGGCCGCGACCGCAGGGCCGAGCGGCTGGCCCCCGCCCCCGGACGGGACCGCTTCGAGCGCGCGGACGCTCCCGGGGTCGCTGTGGTCGGCGGCGGCATCGCCGGGCTGGCGGCGGCCACGCTGCTCGCCGAACGCGGCGCGCGCGTGACCCTCTACGAACGGCAGGACGCGCTCGGCGGCCGTCTGGCGGGTGGGCGCACCCGCCTCGCCGACGGCTCCGAGGCCACCATGAGCCGCGGCTTCCACGCCTTCTTCCGCCAGTACTACAACCTGCGCGGCCTGTTGCGGAGGACCGACCCGGGACTCGACCGGCTGCGGCCGCTGCCCGATTACCCCCTGCGCCACAGCAGCGGACTGACCGACAGCTTCGCCCGTGTGCCGCGGACGCCGCCGCTGAGCGCGCTCGGATTCGTCGCGCTCAGCCCCACCTTCGGCTGGCGCGACCTCGCCGCCATGGACGCCCGGGCCGCGCTGCCCCTGCTCGGAGTCCGGGTACCGGATGTCTACGAACGGTTCGACACCGTCAGCGCGACCGGCTTCCTGGAGCGCGTCCGGTTCCCCGAAGCCGCCCACCATCTCGCGTTCGAGGTGTTCTCCCGCAGCTTCTTCGCCGACCCGCGTGAACTCTCCGCCGCGGAACTGCTGCTGATGTTCCACATCTACTTCCTCGGCTCCTCGGAGGGCCTCCTCTTCGACGTGCCCACGGAGCCGTTCCCCCAGGCGCTCTGGGAGCCGCTCGGCGACTACCTCCGGAAACTGGGAGTCACCCTGCGCACCGGCATGCCCGTCCGCGGTCTGGAGGCGCGCGGCGGTCCCGGCGGCGGTGGTCCCGATGACGGCGGTGGCGGCGTGCTGCTGCTGACCGACGCCGGAGAACAACTCCACGACGCGGCGGTGCTCGCCCTCGACCCGGGCGCCCTGCGCGCCCTCGTCGCCGCCTCGCCCGGACTGGGCGCCCCCGCCTGGCGGGCGGACATCGCCGCGCTGCGCACCGCGCCGCCCTTCCTCGTCTCGCGGCTCTGGCTGGACCGGCCCGTACGCGCCGACCGCCCCGGATTCCTCGGCACCAGCGGCTACGACGGGCTCGACAACATCAGCGTCCTGAACCGCTACGAGGGCGAGGCGGCCCGCTGGGCGGCCCGGACCGGCGGTTCGGTGGTGGAACTGCACGCCTACGCGGCCGACGGCGCACCGGGACGCGTGCAGAACCGCCTCATCGAGAGCCTGCACCGGGTCTACCCCGAGACGCGGGGCGCGAGGATCGTGGACGCCCGGCACGAGTGGCGCTCGGACTGCCCGCTCTTCCCGGTCGGCACGTACAGGCGCCGGCCCCCGGTGCGTACGCCCCACCCCCGGGTGACGCTCGCGGGCGACGCCATCCGTTGCGACCTGCCGGTGGCCCTCATGGAACGCGCGGCCACCACGGGGTTCCTGGCCGCGAACGCCCTCCTCGCCGACTGGGGCGTCCGGGGGCAGATGCTCTGGACGGTGCCCCGGGCAGGGCGATCGCCTGTGCTGCGGGCACTGGCGGCATGGGCGCACCGCTGACCACCGGGCGTACTGCTGACCACCGGGCCCACTGCTGACCACCGGGCCCACTGCTGATCAGCGGGGACGAGCCCGGACCCGCGCCGTTGTCGTTCATCCCGCGGGGCGGCCCGTCTCATCCCGCAGGGCGGCCCGCCCGGCTCACCCTGGGAAGCGGCCCGCCCGGCGCAGGGCCCAGCGGCGTTCGGCGTAGGCGAGGTCATCGTGCCAGAGACGGCCGACTGTTCGGCGCATGAGCGGGCGCAGCACGGGCGCCGCGGCCCGCGCCACGGCGAACCCCCTGCGGCCGGAGGCCGCGACGATCGCCTCCGTCACCGCCGTCCTCGGCGCCGCGTCGCCCGCGCGGGTCAGCGGGGTGGCGTGCGTCTCCACCACGGACGTCGCGCCCTCCCCCTCGGTGATGCGCATGACGACCGTACGGGGCCCCGGGGCGGTGAATTCCGCGCGGACCGGCACCACCAGGCGGTCCGTCACCCTGAAGGAGACATCGACGGCGAACACGTCGGCTGCATCGCTCGCGTAGTTCCTGTAGCCCGCGCCGTTCCCGCCGTTCCCGCCGTCCCCGTCGTCCCCGAGCGGTGACCGGATCACCGTCAGGTCCAGGAACGAGTACGGGTGGAACCACGCACCGTGCCACGGGTCGAGGCGGTTGGCGACCACGTCCTGCGGTTCACACCGTCCCGCCGCCGTGAACACGACGTCCACCCCGGTGGCCGCCGCCGGCCGCACCGGCACCAAGGGGCGTTCGGACGGCTCCTCACCGCCGACCGCGTCGAGCCGCACCCACACCAGCACGCCGTCGTCGTGGACCGGGTACGGGGCCCAGCCGGCGAACGGCGCGCCGTTCAGGGCCAGTCCGTGCCAGTGGCACACCAGCGTGCCGCACACCACCCGGCTGTCACGCAACGGCGCCCCCAGATGCGGGCAGACGCCCGGTCCCGCGCGCAGTTCCCCGGCGTCCGAGCGCCACAGCACCACCTCGACACCGCCCACCGTCCTGCCGTAGGGGCCGCCCCCGGCGCGTACGCCCCGGGAGGAGCCGACGACGAACCAGTTGCCGGACGGGCGCGCCGAGGCCCGTTCGAGCGCGTCGGCGATCACCGCCGGGCGGGCCTCCCGCCAGGTCGGCGGCTGCGCCGCCCAGTCGGACCGGCGGCGCCACCGCCACGGCGGCGTCCAGCCGCCCCTGCCCGCCCGCCCGCTCACCGGCCGGCCCCGTCCGTTCCGAGGGCGGCACCGTCTGTCCCCAGGGCGGCACGGTCCGTCCCCGGGGCGGCTCCACTGCCGCCGACCACCGCCGGGGCGGTACGCGCGCGCCTGCGCGCGTCCGCGACGCGTACGAGCCCCACGGCCGCCGTGGCGGCGCGGCGGGTGCGGGAGACCACCGCGCGGTGGTGCAGCACTGCGTAGTCCTGATCCGCGATCGTGTCGAGAATGCCCCGGTAGAGGGTGAAAGCGGTGCGGACGCACGGGCGCGTCCTCGGGTCGAGCATGGCGATGCCCGGCTCGGCCGTCCGGTACACGGCCCTCGTCACGACCTCGGCGGCGGCCAGCGCCTCCCGGATGCGCGGGTCGCGGCGGCCGGTGCGGCGGCTCCACTCCAGGAGCGTCCGGTCCACGCCGTGAGCGGCGAGGAGGTCGGCCGGCAGGTAGACGCGCCCCCGGTCCAGGTCCTCACCGGCATCCCGCAGGAAGTTCGTCAGCTGGAACGCCTCTCCGAGCGCCGCCGCGTGCGGCGCCGCCTCTTCTCTGGGCACGACCGTGCCGAGCACCGGCAGTATCTGCAACCCGATGACCGCGGCCGAGCCGTGCATGTAGGCCCGCAGGTCGGCGTAGGTCGGATAGTCGGTGACATGCAGGTCGCTGCGCATCGAGACGAGGAAGTCGGCGAAGTGCGCGTGGTCGATGCCGTAGCGCCGGGCCGTGTCGGCGACGGCCCGTACGACGGGATGCGCGCCGCGGCCCGTGCGCAGACCCCGTTCCATGTCGTCCTCCAGCGACCGCAGGCGCCGGTCACGCTCCTGCGGTCCGCATGGCAGGTCCGGAGCGTCGACGATGTCGTCGGCCCAGCGGGCGAATCCGTAGAGGGCGTGCACCGCCGCCCGGCGCTCCACGGGCAGGAGCCGGGTGGCCAGGAAGTAGGTCCGGCCGTGCCGGGCGTTGAGCTGCCTGCACCGGGTGTAGTCGGCGCGCAGGGCCGGCCCGGTGATCCCGGCGGCGTCCAGTTCCCGGCCGGTCATGGGCGGCCGTCCACGGCCGGGGTGGTGGTGCGGGGCGTGTGCGGCGCCCGGCGGGTACGCGGCACGCGCGCCGCGCCGGTGATGCGCGAGGCGGCGAGCTTGCCGCTGATGAGGACCGTCGGCACCCCCACCCCGGGGGTCGTTCCGCACCCGGCGAGCACGGCGTTCTCCAAGTGCCCCACCAGGTTCCGCGGCCGGAAGGGACCGGTCTGGGCGAACGTGTGGGATACCGAGAAGGGGCTGCCGGCCGCGTGCCCCTGCGCCGTCCAGTCCAGCGGCGTCACCAGCAGCTCCTCGCGGACGCTCGCCGCGAAGCCGTTCAGTCCGCGCCGCTCCAGCTCGGCGACGAGGCTGTCGCGGTAGCGGGGGCCGAGGTCCCTCCAAGCGGCGGCGGAGGGGCCCGCTTCGGTGTTCGGGCAGGGCGCCAGCACGTAGTGCAGGTGCCGGCCGGGCGGCGCGAGACCGGGGTCGTGCGTCGTCGGCCGGGTGATCAGCAGCGACGGGTCGCTCATCAGCCTTCCCGCGCGGGTGAGTTCGTCGAAGGTGCGCTCCCACGCCGCGCCGAAGGACAGGGTGTGGTGCGCGAGCCCCGGCCACGTACGGTCGCCGCCCGCGTGCAGGACGACGGCGGACGGCGCGTGACGCAGCCGCACGGGGCGCCGCGGAACGCGTCCCAGCAGCCGGTGCGCGGCAGGCAGTTCGCAGCTCAGGACCACCGCGTCGCACGGGACGCGCTCGCCCGAGGCCAGCCGTACGGCACGCACCCGGCCCGCCGACCGCTCCAGCTCCGTCACCTCGGCCGACCACCGGAACGCGGCGCCCGCGCCGGCCGCGGCGCGCGCCATCCCGCGCGGCAGGGCGTGCATCCCGCCCTCGGGGAACCAGACGCCGGCGACGGTGTCCATGTAGGCGATGACCGCGTAGGCGGCGAGGGCCCTGGCGGGAGCGACCCCGGCGTACAGCGACTGGAAGGAGAAGACCCGGCGCAGGCGCGGATCGTCGAGGAAGCGGCCGATGCGCCGGTCCAGCCGCCCGAAGCCGCCCAGGGCGGCCAGCCGGGCCAGGTCGGGGTGCAGCAGCTGGAAGGGGGAGTCGAAGTTCGTATCGATGAACCGCCCCATCTGCACCCGGTACAGCCGCCCGAGCCAGTCCCGCAACGCGCGGTACCCGGCCGCCTCGCCCGGCCCCGCGAACCGCCTGACCTCGGCCTCCATCGCCTCGCCGTCGGTGTGCACGTCGAGCGCGCTGCCGTCCGCGAAGCGGGCCCGGTAGGCCGGGTGCAGAGCGGTCAGCCCGACATGGCGCTCCAGGCTGTCGCCGACGGCGGCGAACGCCTCGTCGGCGAGGTGCGGCATGGTCAGCACGGTGGGGCCGGTGTCCAGCTCGTAGCCGCCCAGGCGCAGCCGGCCCGCCCGGCCGCCGGGCGCGACACCGCGCTCGACGACGGTCACCTCGCGCCCCGCCCCCAGCAGATGGAGGGCGCAGGCCAGCCCGGACAGCCCGGCGCCCACCACCACGACATGGTCCGTGGGCCCCGCTACCGTGCGCACGCCGCCGCCTCCTCCGCGCCGCGCGCCGACGCCGCATCACGCGCCTTCTCCGTACCGCGCGCCGAGGTGACGTCCGACGCGACGCCCGACGCCCGTTCGACCAGCGAGGCGAACTCCCGCCGTACGAACGGCTCCGCGCCGGCCCGGTCGAAATGGCGCAGCCCCGCGGCGGCCAGCTCGGCGATCTCCGACTCCACGGCGGCCCGCGCGCCGGTCCGCTCCAACGCCGCCCGCATCCGCCGCACACCGTCGTGCGACACGGCGCCCGGGCCCGGCGCCAGCGCCTCGACGGCCTCCGCGTCACCGCGGGCGTCGGCGAGCCCGCGGCCGACCGCCAGCAGATAGGTGAGTCTGCGCGTCCGCAGGTCGTCGTCGGCCGGCTTGCCGGTGAGCGCCGGGTCGCCGAACGTGCTCAGCAGATCGTCGCGGAGCTGGAAGGCGAGCCCGGCGGAGCGGCCCGCGGAGCGCAGCGCCTCCAGCGTGGCGTCGTCCGCACCGCCCAGGGCCGCGCCGAGCGCGAGCGGCCGTTCCACCGTGTACAGGGCGCTCTTGAGCGTGGCGATGGCCACCGCCTCGTCGAGGCCCGACGCGCCGGTGGCCTGGGCCCGGATGTCCCGGTACTGTCCGGCGACCATCTCGGCGCGCATGGCCTGCCACTCCCGGTGCAGCCGGATTCCGTACGGCGAACCGAGTGCCGTCTCGGTCAGCAGGTCGTCCGCCCAGGCCAGGGCGAGGTCACCGGCGAGCACCGCCGCCGCGGACGCGAACGCCTCGGGCGGCCCCGTCATACGGGCGTCCCGGTGCATGCGCGCGAACTCCACGTGCACCGCCGGTGCGCCCCGGCGCAGCGCCGACCCGTCCATCACGTCGTCGTGGATGAGCGCGCAGGTCTGTACGAGCTCCAGGGCCGCCCCCGTGCTCACCACCGCGGCGGGGTCGCCCGATCCGCCCGCGGCCCGCCAGCCGCACCACACGAACGCCGCGCGCAGCCGCTTCCCGCCGCGCCGCACGAGCGCCGACACGCGGCCCGCGACCTCCCGCGCGAGGACCGGATCGGTGTCGCGGGCCCGGCCGAGCACGTCGTCGGTGATCCGTCCGAGCGCCGCCTCGACGACTCCGGCGGCTTCGCGCGCTGTGAGCGGCCCGTCGACCGGCACGGCCGGTCCGGCCACCACGGGCCGCGGTCCCAGCATGACAACCCCTTATCGCTCGCGGTCGGCTGCACATCGGTTCTTCTGCCGAGAGCATTGGCCCGGATGCGGCGTCGGCGGTTCCGGGCGCACGCCGGACCGCCGACAGATCACGCGACCGGCCC